>JAOARS010000120.1 GCA_025210415.1 Marinifilum sp.
CAATTCATTCATATTCGCCCAGATTGAATCCGTTGGTTATCCAAATGTTTTTCACTTCTTCCGATTGAAGATACAACAAAAAAGAATTCAAGTTTTCTGATCTTTTCTTATTGGCAGCTCCTATATAATCAATCGATTCGCAACATTCCGGCGGAAATTGATATACAATGTTAATTTTATTGGATTTGATTGCATCCGTTTCATAAACTATTCCCATTTCAGCTTCGCCCATTTCAACCATTAACAATGCATCTCTTACATTTTTTGCTGGCAGATATCTATTCTCCAAATCGTTTTTCCATTCAAAAAATGTAATGGCTTGCATTGCATATATTCCGGCAGGAACATGACCGGGATCTCCGATTGAAAGGCGGCCTTTAAATAGTTTGGTAAAATTATTCTCGAACTCTTCTCTTTTATAATTGTGCGTATTTTTTAAAGGAGCAACTGCAACCAATCGATTTGATGCCAAATTCGAAATTGTAGCTCTTTCGACCAGCTGTAAACTATCCACATAATCCATCCAATTCCGATTGGCAGAAATATAGTAGTCAAAATTTGCACCGTTTTCAATTTGCCTGGCCAATATACCAGACGAAGCAATATTTAATTTGACCTTAGTACCTGTTTTATTTTCAAAGTTACCGGCAATGTTCTGAGCTACATTTGTCAGGCTTGAAGCAACAAATAAGATTATATCATCTTTGTTTTTCTTGCTTTGGTTACACGAAAATAAGAGTATCGACAACAAAACTAAAATAACAGCTTTTTTCATATGGTTTTGCTTAGCAAAACTTGAAAGTAACAATTTTTATACAATGCCAAACTCTTAAAGCAACCTGATTTGGAATACAGGCATGATTTTCTATAATTTACAAACATTTAGAGATTCTTATTTTGAATCATTTTAGATAATTTTCGTATCTTATAAGCATTGATATTTCCACCAAATCAATTAGTTATGCAGGACAGAATATTATGGTATTTCGAAAACTTTAATTTTTTAGGCTCGTTATCCATTTTGGAAAAAATGGATTTAAGAAAGAGGGTAAAAATGTTGGAAGCCACAAAAAATCAGACCATTTATCTCCCGTCCGACGAAGCAAATTCAGTTTACTTTTTAAAGAAAGGAAAAGTTAAAATCTCCTCTTTCTCCGATGATGGAAAAGAGTTAATTTATGCAATTCTTGGCCCTGGTGAGATATTTGGTGAGTTGGCAATTACAGGACAAAGTAAACGTGAACAAATTGCAGCAACTACAGAATATGCAGAAATATGCTATGTTAATATTAAAGATTTTGAAAATTTCCTTGCCACACATCCTCGTTTAAGTTTAAAGGTAACCAAACTAATAGGTTTTAGACTTAAAAAAATTCGAAGTAGATTGGAACGCATGTGGTTTAAATCGGCACCTGAAAGAGTAAAGTGCTTGTTGCTCGATTTAATTGAGGAACACGGAATAAAAATTGGAGATGAAAGAGAAATCAGATTAAATCTAACTCATCAGGATATTGCGAGCTTGGCCGCTACAACAAGACAAACTGTAACAACAACTTTAAATGAATTGGAAAAAGAGGGAGTAATTACTTATGACAGGCGACGCATTTTAGTAAGAAAGCCTACTGCTCTTAATTGATTTTTAAATGATGCTCTAAGCTTTCGTGATTCAAAGTATTTACGAATTGGTCCAAACCTTACGACCAACCCAAAGCCAAATAGTGTTGCATACAATTCCCATCCTTTATTCAGGAGAACAACATGGGCAATTGTTAATACCGCAGCAAAATAAATCAAACGATGCAAGGTTTTCCAATGTTTCTTTAAAAGCTTCATCGATCGGCGATTTGATGTGATTGTTAATGCAAATATTATTACTGCTGAAATTCCTGAAAGAATTAAAGGCAAATCGGAAAAAACGGCAAAGAATCCTTCGTGGTACATAAAGAAAAAAGCATGAAGAAAAACGTAAATACCACAAGAAATTCCCATTGCTTGCCTTACAAACAAATTACTTTTTGTGCCAAAAATAATTTTAAAAGGAGTTATCAGTAAAACTGCAATAAGCCAACGAATTGCCCATTCACCGCTCTGTTCAATTGCTATCTCAATTCCGGGAATAATATCTCTTCCAGTTTGGATTGCTAAATGTTCCGGCATTTCGTAATCATCGAAAAGAATAGAATCAAACTCGGGATACTCAAAATTGAGACTAATCAACGAAAAAATCTTAATTAGAGGAAGTAATGCCAACACACAAACCATCAACCACGCCCAATTCTTCTTAAAAAAAATCATAATGTAAATTAAACCTGTATTTTTTCTCCAACTATTTAGAATAGTTCAAAATTGACATTTTTATTTGATGATTTAAATACCTAAATGTTGGTATTTATTATGGTGCAAAAATTACAGTATTCTTATCCTACTCTACTAATATTCTGCAAGCGATTCATATCAAGAATTACAATTTTTCTACCATTAACGGAAATGATTTTATCTTGTTCAAAACCTGTAATTTGCTTGGAAACACTTTCTCTGCTGGTTCCAATCATATGCGCAATTTCTTTTCTGCTTAAAGGCAATTCAAATTCTTTCTTTTCAAATATTACTTTCGAAAAATACAATAGAGCATCAGCAAGTTTTCCATAAATTTTCTTCTGGTGCTGATTAATGAAACGATGATAATTGTTCAAACTATCCTTACAAACCGAAGAGAGAATTTCATACCCAAAAAGTCCGTTCTCTTTAATGAACTGAGAAAAAACCGAAAGTTCAATAAAACATACACGAACCGATGTTAATGCTGCATAGGAATAATGATTGTTGGTATTACTGAATATTGAATGCAAACCCAAATATGAGTGAGGTTTAACAACTTGTAAAATATGCTCTTCCTGAAGTTCATTTTTGCCATATTCCTTTACTAAACCTTCTCGTAAATAAACAATATGGGATGTTCCGAAGCCTTCAGTCAAAATAATTTCTCCTTTATCGAACTTCACTTCATTGCAACTCTTGCTAAGCAATTCCAATTCAAGAGCTGATAGAGTTTGCGAAGCGCAAGACCTGTCATCGCAAACCTGGCAATTGGTAAATATTTTATGGTTGGGTTGTTGTAGCATGATGATATGGGATATACCGCAAAGGTAAAATAAAACAATCAGATTACTCTCTTTGAACATGTATGGAACAGGGTAATTCTCATTTATCGGTATTTGCATTAAAAAAAGAGGCTTCTCTTACTTTACAAGATAGAAGCCTCTTTTTCTATTTTCAGATTTTTTTTACAATCCAAGATTTTTGTTTTTAATTACCTCGTCCTGAAGACGGCGAGCAAGTTTTTGCTCTCGAACAAGTGCATTTTTACGATGAGTATCAAATTCTTCTCTCACTTCTTCTAAAGTTTGTTTGGTTTCAACAGTAACAACATTACTACGCTTAAACATCATAAAACAAATACCAGCTACGGCTAATGAACCAAGAATAAGTATCCACATTAAAGTGTTATAAGATGATTTAGATAGTTCCATGCCTAAAAATTTTATGCTATCCTTCATACGAATTGTTTCATCCAACTGATTTTGTAATTTTTCCATATCAGTCTTCAGATTCGAAATTTCATCGTTCTGATTGCCTAGCTTGTTCTCAGAATTTTTAAGCTTGGTTTTTAATTGATCCAACGAATCTTTAACGTTTGATTGATATTTATTCAACGTTTCAACCTTAATCACCTCATGTCCTTGCCAATTACTCGATTTTTTTGTCAAATATTTGAATTGGCTATTTATTGTGCCATTATCTAAAGATGGTTTCGCTTCTTGCTGTACAGGTTGAGTTTCCTGTGCCGACAATGTTAGCGAAAATAAAAACAGTAGACAGTACGTAAGAATTGATTTGTGCATTTTAATTGGGTTTCTATTATTTAAATAAGCTCTGATTACAATTGAAACGATCAACAAGTCTTAAAATTGCCATTTGTTCATTTTTTCTTAAACATTTCTTTAAGCAGAATTTCGACTTGCATTTATGTTACCATAAAGAGATCGGATGACCAACTTTTGCAATATACTGTATTTTGTATCGTTTGTTTCATTATTTCGCTCTAATTCTCGAATTTTTATTAAAGCATACTGTTGAATTGTGATTAAAGGCAACACCATTTCCTCTCGCAGGTTAATGGAATCTTTCAAAAATAATGCAGATTGCATTAACTCATCTTGCCCCGATACTTTCAACAACATTTCTATACTTAGCTCATATTCACTATGTATCCAAGACCAAAATTCTCCAAATTCCTCATCATTTTTCATGTATTCCGTAAGCCTGAAATACGATTTGCAAATAGATTGCATACTATTGGCTACCAATGTTCGGAAAAATAAGGATGAATTGTACAAATTCTGACATTCGCCCATCATTCCTTCTTCTTCCAGTTTTTTTAATGATGTGCCAACTCCAAAAAATCCGGGTACATTCTGTTTCATCTGGCTCCAGGCACCAACAAACGGAATGGCTCTTAAATCTTCAAAATTTAATTTTTCAGATTGCTTTCTTTTTCCCGGGCGACTGCCAATATTAGCTTTTCCATAATATTTAAGTGCACTCATTTTTTCCAGGTAAGGAACAAATTGATCTGATGACTTAAACCTTTCGTATTCTGCCAAACTGTATTGGGATAACTTTTCCATCACAATTCTATCGGTATTACTCAATTGCTTGTCTGCATCATCGAATAAACTATTTTCCAACACTGCCGATATCAATCGTTCCTGGTAAAATCTTGCAGAATCTTTTGTACCAAATTTAGAGCTAATGGTTTGTCCTTGTATGGTTACCTGAATTTCACGATTTTCGATTGTATTGCCCAGGGATGAATAAAACTTGTGAGTATTTCCTCCACCTCTTGCCGGAGGTCCGCCTCTACCGTCAAAAAAAGCTACCGTAATGTCCATTTCGCGAGATAATTTGGTAATATTTTCTTTTGCTTTGTAGATATTCCAATTAGCAGAAAAATATCCTCCATCTTTTGTTCCATCCGAAAATCCCAACATTATGGTTTGTTTTTTATCTCTGTTTTCAAGATGTTTGGCATATTCCTTATTTTCATACAGCTTACGCATTGTAATTGCAGCCTTTTCCAAATCATCAATGGTTTCGAATAAGGGAATAATATCCAAAGGCATTTCAGCTTGCCATGCACACATTTTTGCCATAGCAAATACTCTGGCTACATCATCGGCACTCCTACAGTTGCTTATAATTATCCGATTACAGGCTTTCTCTCCATTTCTTTGTTGAATCTCTTTAATGGTGCCAAACAGGCTCAATGTATCTTTTACAACTTCATCGTCCGATTGAAATAATGAAATTGGAGTGTTTAACTTGGTGAGATCTTCGAATTGCAAATTACAGTTTTGATCTTTTAACTCAGGTGCTGTTGAGCAAAGAACTTCAAATGCTTTTTTTATGATTCTACTATCTTGTCTGATATCAATTCCTGCAAAATGAGTCCCAAATAACAATACCTTGTTTCTGAATTCATGCAATAATTCCACAAAGAATCCATCATGCTCTTCAACCAATAATTTTTCGATATTACTTAAAGCATTTAAAATTTCCTCCTGCTGAATTCTTGAAGTATCATCATCTCCATTAACAGCCTGAAGAATTCTCTCTTCCAGCTCTACAACTTTTTCGTAAACACCTTTAAAACTTAACCTTCTGCGTAATTTTCGTATGTCTTTGTGATAATTCGATAACAAAATGCTTCTCAACCTATCTGCAACAGCAATTGTAGTATCTACCTTTACAAATGGATTTCCGTCACGATCGCCTCCGGGCCAAAACCCAAATGTTAATACATTTCCATCTTGCTCTTCCGGATGATTTACTTCCTTCATCAAATCACCATACAGTTCTGATGCTGATTGGTAGAAGATATTTTCAAGATACCAGCTCAAACTTTTGGCTTCATCGTATGGCGTTGGTCGTTCTTTTTTGAAAAAAGGAGTTTTTCCAAGTTGGGTAAGCAACATTTTAATCTGCAGCAAATCGTTTTTCTGTATGGCATCAATTAAATCATTAATAATTGCCAATACCGTACTAGGATAAAACTGTGTTGGATGTGCAGTTAAAACAATACGCACTGCCAAATTTTTCAAAGCTTCGCCAATCTTTTCCTTGCTTTCGTTATTTGCCAATCGGTTCTTAATTGATTCTATCTTTCCTCTTCGCTCCGGATCATGTAAATCCAAAAAAGCTGCATCTTCCAGGGCATCCAGCAAAACAACCTGACGTTCAATGTAACTGATCACTCGAAACATAAAATCCAGCTGTTCTGTTTCAGTCTTGAAATTGGTTTGCTTTTCGAAAAAATGATCCAAAATTTCAACAGGCGATTTTCCTTCTTCAAGCCCTTTACGACATTCATCCTTCATAATGGGAATAAGAATACCTGTTCCGTGTATACCATCTAACGGAAGTGTTAAAAAGATACTGTTGTACAATTTGTACCGAAGTTCTACTTCGTTCTGAAATGTTTCTGATTGCATAGGCTATATTATTGAGTAATCTCCCCTTTTTAATAAATTGTCATTCAAGATAGCAAAAAGAGCAATTGAGCCTTTAAGGTAAAATCAGAAACTTGAGAAATTATTTTTCAATTTCGATAACCTTAACAGATTTCGCTTCTCTGCAAAATAGCATTCAACAAATAATTTAGTAAATTAGGTAATGCCAAATTCAATTTTTAATTCAATGAAAAAATTATTTTATTCTGCATTATTCATTGCACTTATTTACTCGTGTACACAACAAAAACAATTGGAAATTAAAGAATCTCGCAAAGGTGAGTATTTGGGCGAAAACAAACCCGATAGCATTGCCAAATTATTTGCTCCTGATTTTATTTCTACACATTTACACGAAAGAGATTTTGCAATGACTCCTGATGGAAAAGAAATTTACTATACCGTTTACGGCAGGGATTATTATTTTATTGCAACAACAAAATTAATTAACGGAGAATGGGCTGAGCCAGAATTGGCAACATTTTCGGGAAATAAAAAATACAGAGATTTAGAGCCTTTTATTACAAGTGATGGGAAAAGATTTTTCTTTATGTCAACGCGACCACCTAAAGGCAAAAAGGAAAAGCCTGGTTGGTTTTATCAAAACATTTGGGTAATGGACAGAACAGCCAATGGTTGGTCGGAACCTTATGAACTGAAAGGGCCAATTAATACTGATTCTGGACAATACTACCCAACATTAACAATTGATGGAACCATATACTATACTCACGAAGAAGGTAAAAATGTACAAATGATATATCGATCGAAATTGGTTGATGGAAAATATCAAGTACCGGAGCGTTTGCCAAAAGAAGTGAATCCTACCAATATGCAATACAATTCAATGATAGCCCCCGATGAAAGTTATATCATTGTTTGTTCTTTAATAGAAAACAATAGTATTGGCAAATCAGATTATTACATCAGTTTTAACTTAGGAAATGATAAATGGAGTTCTTTAATTAACATGGGCAAGAAGGTTAACTTTCTTAACTCTCATGGTTTATCTCCTGCTCTTTCTTCCGATGGCAAATACTTCATATTTTCGAGTAACAAACAAAAAATCCAAGAAAATCCAAACCTAAAAAGGATTAAAAAACAATCTGCATCTCCGCAAAATGGAAAGCTTGATTTGTACTGGATTAAAACTGACTTTATTGAAGAATTGCGAAAGGAATATTTGGCAAATCAGAATTAAACAGGAGAAATGAGAGATTTGATTGCAACTTGATATTTTGAGCCTAACATTTTAAACATGCGAATACTACTAACCGGAGCCAATGGTTATATAGGCAAACGATTACTCCCTGTTCTTTTGAAACAAGGACATACCGTATTTTGTTGTGTAAGAAACAAACAGCGATTTACGCATAAAGAACTGCTGAATTCGAATCTGCATTTACTTGAAGTTGATTTATTAAATCCTGCTTCTCTAGAAAAAATCCCTAAAGATATTGAGCTTAGCTACTATCTGATTCACTCGATGCTTCAGGGGACAGAAGGATTTGATGTTCTGGAAAAAAAATGTGCCCAAAACTTTGTCAACTTTCTGAAAAGAACCGAAAACAGGCAAATTATCTACTTGAGTGGTATCGCAAATGAGACAAAATTATCGAAGCATTTACAATCGAGAAAAGAGGTGGAGGATATCTTGAAACAAAGCCGCAGTTACTATACCATTTTAAGAGCTGGCATTATTGTTGGTTCGGGTAGCGCTTCCTTCGAAATTATTCGCGACCTTGTAGAAAAACTACCTGTAATGGTTACACCCAAATGGTTATTAACCAAATGCCAACCAATAGCAGTACGAAATGTAATAGAATACCTGCACAAAGTAATTTACCACAAGAGTTGTTTAAATCAGACTTTTGATATAGGCGGCATAGAAATTCTTAGCTATAAGGAAATGTTGCAGCAATATGCTAAGGTTCGAAAGTTAAAAAGAACAATTGTTACTTTACCTGTTATGACTCCTCGCCTTTCGTCTTATTGGTTGTTTTTTATTACATCTACTTCATACAATTTGGCAGTGAACCTGGTAAACAGCATGAAAATTGAGGTAGTTTGCCGTCCCAATGAACTTGCTCAAAAATTAAATATCAATCTAATTTCGTATCAGGAAGCCATTGAACGAGCTATGGGTAAAATTAAACAACAAATGGTCGTTTCATCCTGGAAAGATGCTTTAAGCAGTGGCAGGTTCTCCAATAAAAACTTTAAGTATGTAGAACCACCTAGTTTTGGCTGCTATTTCGATACAAAAGTTCTTCCCGTAGAAAATCAACAAATGGTACTCAACAATGTTTGGGCTTTAGGTGGAGAAAGAGGTTGGTATTATGGCAATTGGTTGTGGAAATTTCGTGGTTTTCTGGATAAATTGTTTGGTGGTGTTGGCTTAAATCGAGGCCGAAGGCATCCATCGGAAATTGAAATTGGCGATTCGCTCGATTTTTGGAGAGTGCTTTTAGCCGACAAAGAAAACAAAAGGTTATTGCTTTACGCAGAAATGAAATTGCCAGGAGAAGCTTGGTTGGAATTCTCTCTTCACGAGAAGCAAGACAAGTCCTATCTTCAGCAAAAAGCCATTTTTAGGCCAAAAGGTGTTGCCGGAAGATTGTATTGGTATTTGAGTTATCCGTTTCATGTGTTTATCTTTAAAGGAATGATTAAAGAAATAATAAATTACAACAAAAAATTCAACCTATGAAAAAACGCGTTACAGGAATAGGTGGTATCTTTTTTAAAACGAAAGATCCAAAAGGAACAAAAGAATGGTACAACAAGCATTTAGGCATACAATGTCCCGATGAGTATGGCGGAGTATTTGAATGGCAAAAAACCAGTAATCCTGAAGAAACCGGCTTTACCATTTGGGGGCCTTTTGATGAAAACACCGAGTATTTTAAACCTTCGCAAAAGGATTTCATGTTCAATTACCGAGTTGAAAATCTTGAAGAGTTGCTAAAAGTATTAAAGGAAGAGGGTGTTGAGATTGTAGGTGAAATGCAGGAGTTCGAGTATGGGAAATTTGGTTGGATTCTTGATCCGGAAGGAAATAAAGTTGAACTGTGGGAACCTATTGAAGGCCCGTTTAGCGAAATGTACAAAGGAAAATCAACTTCAGAATAACTGCAAAGCTTAAATTGGTTCACGTTAAATGAAGAACATGAGCAAACCAAAAGTTAACTTTTCAGATCCTTTAAGCATTCCTGAAGAGAAGCTCAAATACTCAATTGTATGTTCTAAATATCAAAACAATTGGGTATTTGTGCGTCATTGCATGAGAGAAACCTGGGAAATGCCAGCCGGACATATTGAAGAAAACGAAACTGCACTGCAAGCTGCCAAAAGAGAATTGTATGAAGAAACTGGTGCCAAAGAATTTGGTATTCGATTAATTGCAGATTATTCCTGCAATTGGAAAGGCGAAGTGAATTACGGTAGAATATTTTTTGCCAATATTTTGCATTTGGGAAAATTGCCAAAATCTGAAATTGCCGAAGTTCGTTTTTTTAAAGATTTACCAGAACCATTGACATATCCTGATATTCAAAATTTGGTATTTGAAAAGATAAATGAATATCTAAGTAAAAACATAATAAACAACTAAATTAAAAACAGTATATTTACCACCAATTCAAAAGCAATTATTTTTTACAGAGGATTGTTTAAAATTATCTGAGAAGAATAATTCGCATCTTAAGTATTAAAATATATCATTAATACCATTTATACACAAACTGACTTTATACAAATTATTTTTGAGCGTTATTCTGTTGACTTCATTTTTTTAACAAATAGCGTTTAGTAAATAAACTTGTTTAAAGTCCAGATTACACTTAATTAATATTCAGTCTTAAAAATCAACGTTTTAATATAGTCTGTTAATGCGTGTGTGTTGTTGCAAAAACAAACCTTATTTAACTTCAATAAATCAGGTTATTAAATGTGATTTATTGAGACAACTTTAAACAACTTCAAAAAACAAATCGAAAATCAAATTATTTTTAACTATGAAATTATTCAAATTAACTTGTAGTTTTCTCTTTATTTTTCTCATTTACAGTTGCGATAAAAAAACTGTTATACCTGAGGTTTTGAATTCAGAGAGAACATTAAAAACTTTTTCTTACACGCAAACAAAAAATACCAACCTAGATAAGAATTATCACGCAACAATAGATGAATCTCTTAAAACAGTAACCGTAATTTTACCTTCAGGCACCGATGCAAGCAAACTCATCGCAACTTTTACACAATCTGATAAAGCAAGTGTTAAAATTGGTAATACCAAACAAATCAGTGATGTTACACCGAATGATTTTTCAAAGCCTGTTACTTATAAAATTATTGCAGAAGATGGTAGTACACAGGATTATAAAATAACCGTAACTATAGCTAATCCGGTATTTGTAGAAACTCAGGCTGAAAAAACTCAACGAATCAAAATCAAAAAAATATACGATGAGTTAATGGCGTATTATGATGGCCGTTCAGACAATATTATTCAAGGAGCAAAAAATCAGTATGATGTTATTCCCGGGTTTAGTACTGATAATTCAGGAAAGCGTACGTATAAATTAGGAGTTTACAAGAAACGATTTAAAGAATACATGTTAAAATGGTGGGCTTTTTACAAGGCTATCGCGCAAAGGCCGGATCCTAGTTTTGACGAAACATTTAACAAACGTGCCGAAAGCGCAGCATTTGTATTTTCAGCTTCACGATCTTTCGGACATTACCTGAAAAATCCACCTCAGGATATGTTTGCCGATGATCCTATTTTTGTTCATGCCAAGAATGGAGCCAAGGGAGGAAATCTGTTCGCTGCAAACAGTGAATATTGGTTTCATTCATCAGTACAATTTAATTTTACCGAAGGGAAAAGGCCAGATAATCAGGGTGAAAATATTAAGTTACCAAACCTTATCTCAGGTATGGGACACCGATGGTTTGGGCTTGCCAAAAATTATTCTTCAGTAGGTATAGGGTATAATTTCTTTAACAAATATACTGGTGCCTGTTTCTATTCCGGAAAACAAAACAATAATGGTTTTCAGGATTTTTCAGCTTTCCCACATGGATACTATCCAATACAGGCAGAGCTTCAAATCAAAGATCAACGCGGAAGAGACGGGTTATTTGATAAAAATTACCCAGGATGTGCCAGAAGTGATAATACAGCAAACTCTGGTTTTCATACACCTTGGACAATTACACATATTACTACGCATAATTTTATTAAAGGTAAGCAAATTACGGTTACCATTAGGGATACAGATAATACTGGAAATATTATCGATCAAATTAACGGTAAAGTGGGTGAAGATGTTATACACAAGAATGGCTCTTACCTTAGAATAAAATATGCTTCCTCTCATTTCTATTTTGGCGGATGGGGACTGGTAATGAAACCGAAAGATGGAGTTTTATCAGGAGCAATGAAAGCAGTACTCAAGAAAAGTAACAAGAAAATTTTTCATATTACCATCTCTGGCGAAGGTATTGAATCCAAAGGCGGGAAACCAAAAAAAGATCTTGCCTATCGCATCATTTATTATGATATTGATAAATAA
>JAOARS010000009.1 GCA_025210415.1 Marinifilum sp.
AAATGGATCAGTTTCAAAAGTTGGGTTTTGAGTCTTCAAATTAATATCTTTAGCCGGACACACGACAATTCAGATTCACTATGCCACATTCTCTACTCTCTCTTTTTTTTCCGGAAGGTCTTTTGGATTATTTTGATATTATAGATTTCAAAGAAGTTTCTACCGGTCAAGATATTTATGCACGGGGATTAACCATTTATTTGGAAGAAAAGAAAATTGTTCCTGATGAATATCAGAATCACTCCATCAAATCCAGTGGTTTTATGCCAGCCCGGGAAATAGAAGATTACCCCATCAGAGATATGCTGGTAAAGCTCAGTATCAGGCGTCGTCGCTGGGATGTTGTTATTGATGGCAAAAGTAAAAAAGTAAGCAGGGATTGGAATTTGGTTATTACAGGAACTCGCATGTCAGCAGAGTATTCTGCTTTTTTAAAAGAAATTAGTCGATTCCAATACGATCAGCATTAAAAGCCTTGAAACCTACCTTGGGGTAAATGGCGATAAATTTCGCAGGCAGTACAAAACAAGTTTAAGCGGTTTTGCACAATGGGACAAAAAGCTGCATGCTAAAGATTATATGATATTTCCTGAAAACACAGGCCCTGATTTAGCTCTTGACGAAACAGCCTTTTCAAACGCAGAGTTGTACACCATCCTCAGTAATAAAGATAAAAAAGGAAAGCAGGGAAGCCTGGTTGCCGTGTTTAAAGGAACACAGGCAGATACCATTGTAAGCTTAATCAGGGAATACATTGATGAAGAGTTGCGTTGCTGTGTAAAAGAAGTTACTCTTGACATGGCCGGAAGCATGAATAAGATCGTAAAAAAATGTTTTCCAAAGGCTCAGGCAACTACAGACCGGTTTCATGTGCAGCAACTGGCCAATGATGCAGTACAGGAGCTTAGAATTAAGTACAGGTGGAAAATAATGGATGATGAAAATGCAGCGTATAAAAAGGCCAAATCAGAAGACAAAACTTATAAGCCTGAGGTGTTGGAAAATGGAGATACCCTTAGGCAGTTGATGAGCAGAAGTCGTTATGCCTTGTATAAATCTCCTGAAAAATGGACTGAATCACAAAAAATCAGAGCTCACTTATTATTTGAAAGATTTCCCGAAATTGAGAAAGCATACCTGCTCTGTGACGGACTTAGAAGGATATACAATCAGGATTTGGAACAAAACGTAGCAAGACTTAAACTGGCAAAATGGTTTGATGAAATCGAAAAAGCCGGGATGGAATCTTTTAATTCAATCAAAAGAACCTTTGAAGTACATCACAAGCAAATTGTAAATTATTTCATCAACAGAAGCACAAATGCTTTTGCGGAATCTTTGAATGCCAAAATTAAGGATTTCAGAAGATCTTTGAGGGGTGTTGCCGATTTAGAGTTCTTCCTGTTTCGATTATCTAAAATATTTGCCTGAGTGGAAGTATTCTCAAAGTGTGACCCAAATTTTGATGGTGACCCATATAAATCTAAAAAACAAGAGCCACCTTCGGGTGGTTTTGTTTTTTACAGAATGAAAAAAAACCTTCCGAAAAATCGGAAGGTTTTGCACGGGAGGAGAGACTCGAACTCCCGACACCTGGTTTTGGAGACCAGTGCTCTGCCAACTGAGCTACACCCGTATCTTTTAGCAGACTTTAAAAACTCTCGTTTTGTAAAAGTCTGCGACAAAAGTAGAACAATTTTTTAGATCTGCAAGAGCTTTTTCAGCTTAAAATTTCGATTTTATGATGCTTGATTTTTACTGTTTTTGCAGGTTGTTCAGGATGAGAGGATTGTCATAAGTTTATTTTTTTTGATGGAAAATAAAATTCTGCAAATTTTTAAAAAATGTAGTAAATTATTGAAATGGCAATTGATTAAAAAAACATATCATGAAAAACACTAAAAAAGAATATTCGAATGGAGAAGTTACGGTTGTTTACGATTCGGCACTTTGTATTCATGCAGGAACTTGTTTCAAAGGTTTGCCTGCGGTATTTCAACCAGGAACCCGCCCGTGGATTAAAATGCAAGGATCAGATACTGAATCAATAATTAAACAAGTACAACAATGTCCTTCTCGTGCTTTATCGTTTTATATGAATAGTCCGGAAGAAGATGAAGCAGATAAAGGGCCAATAAAAGCTTTAGAAACAGGTAAAAAAGTTGAAGTAATGGCCAATGGGCCAATTATGATTGAAGGGCCAATTACTTTGATAAGATCTGATGGTAAGCGAGAGGCAATGGAAGAAGCTTGTTATTTTTGCAGGTGTGGAGCATCGAAAAATAAACCATTTTGTGATGGTTCTCACCATGATATCGGATTTAAGGAATAAAAAAAAACGGAGCCAATTGGCTCCGTTTCTGTTCGAGGCTTATCTCTTTTCTTTATATCGTAAAATTTGGCTTCGAAGTGCATCGGTTACCAAATCTGTTGCTTCTTCAAATGTTTTGCTTTGTTTTCTGGCAAATAGTTCTGTTCCCGGAACCTGCATTTTTACCTCAACAACCTTATTCTCCTTATTACTTGCTTTGTCTACATTTAATTTTACATCATAAGCTGTAATACTATTTTCCAACTTTTCAAGTTTTTTAAGTTTTTGGTTAATGAAAGCTTCTAGTTTGCTATCTGCTTTAAAACCTACGGATTGCATTTTCATGTTCATCACAATTCCTCCTATATTTTAATATGCACAAGTGCATAAGTTAATATTCTGATAAGTGTAAACCGGTTTTGTTATTCGTTAAACACAGATAATTAAAGGCCTTTTGTGTTTTAACTTGCTAATATGAAAATACACAAAAAATATAAGCTTTCATAAGCTTTTGCGCATGAATTTCCAGATAAAATTTCAATGTGTTCATAATAAGGTGAATAAAAATGAAAATTATTTTTTTAGAGAAAATGGCTTCTAAAAGTGTTAAACAAATGTGAAATATGATAAACTTTATGCTTTACACTGTAATTAACGTTAATTCGATGTAATACCGATTGCGAAAATATATGAACCACTGATGCGCAAAATTACACTGCCTAATATTTTCAGCATTGGCATACTATTTAACTAGATAGGTTTTGTTGACAAGGTACGCGAAGTGGTTACAAGGAAATTTTATTAGGATTCATCGATTTGGAGGCACTTGATCATGATGTATCGGCTATTGATAGTTTAAAATCTATTAATTTTAAGCTATTGCAATTGCATTCAGCAGTTGACGATTTGTTCGTAATAGTAAAGAACGAAGCTTGTAATGGATTTTTGTGTGGAAGATTGAATTACAATAGTTTTTGTGTTTATTTATTTGAAGATTCTCTCTCGATTAAATTAACAGGAAGAACAATTGTTTCTTGTTTATTGCCTGTTTTGTTGTTAATAATGTCAATTAAAAGTTCAGTTGCCTTTGTGCCTACATCAAATCCTGATTGTTCCACTGTTGTTAGAGAAGGAGTAAGATATTCGGAGAATGGTTCGTTACTGAATCCTACTATAGCTAATTCTTCCGGTATTTTGATTCCTTTTTCTTTTGCATACAGAATAATGCTAAGTGCGGTAGTGTCATTGGCTGCAAAAATGGCATCGGGTGGATTTGCAGATTCCAGTAATCTTTTTGCACAACTTAAACCATCCTCTCTTGTTAGCGGACTCTCGATTATCAACTCTTCATTAATTTCAAGATTGTGCTTTCGCATTGCTTTCAGGTAGCCTTGAAGTCGGTTGATGTAAATGTTTAAATGTTGTGGCCCACTAATGTGTGCAATTCGTTTGCACCCTTTTGAAATTAGGTGTTCTGCGGCTATAAAACCTCCTTTAAAATCATCAACAACTACCTTGCTGGTTTCTAATTCGTCGCAAACCCTATCGAAAAAAACCAAAGGAATATCTCTGTTGGTAAATGTTTTATAATGATCGTAATTATCTGTATTTAAGGCAATGGAAGATATTACTCCATCCACTCTTGAAGCAAAAAGAGTTTGCACACAATCTGATTCTCTTTCTTCCAAATCGTCGGATTGACAGATGATGACATTAAAACCTTTTCCGCGTGCGAACTCCTCAATACCAGTAATTGCAGAAGAGAAAAAGTAACGGCTAATTCTTGGAATGATAACACCAATGGTATTTGTGCAACTTGTGCGCAAATTAGAAGCAAGTGCATTGGGTTGGTAACCCAATTGATTTGCCATATCACGAACTGCTTTTTTTGTTTTTTCGCTAATGCGCGAATTGTCATTAAGTGCTCTGGATACAGTCGATCCCGAAATGTTTAATGCCTTGGCGATATCATGGATTGTAATGTTACTTTCTTTCTTCATCTTGCTATTACAGTGGTATTAATTCACGCTACAAAGATGCGCATTAATTTTAAAAATAGATTAAAAAGAAGAAACAAAAGGTAATCGATTGCGCAAAAATATTTTTTTTAAAGAAAAATTTTAAAAAGTTAAAAGGCTTGAAATGCAGGTGTGTATTGATGTGTGTGCTGTTTTTATCAACAATTGAAAATAAATAAAAATTGAAAAAAGAGACAATCGATTGCACAATTCATTTGCATTTTCTTACTTTGTATCCATTAGGAAGTGAAATTTTAATTCACGTGAATCCGGAATAAGTTTTCAAAATAATTAAAAAATAAAGAAATGGCTTTGAAATACGAAGAAAGATATGCTACTCATCCGGCAGATGCTAAAAGCTACGATACCAATCGTTTAAGAGATGAGTATTTGGTGCAGAATATTATGGAAGAAGGAAATATTAATCTTACATATTCGCAGTATGATAGGTTAATTGTTGGTGGTGTGGTACCTGTGAATGATGCACTAAAACTGGAAACTATTGACCCGTTGAAAGCTGAATATTTTCTGGAAAGAAGAGAGTTAGGGATTGTTAATGTTGGTGGGAAAGGAACAGTTTCTGTAGACGGAGAAGTTTACGAACTGGATTATAAAGAAGCCTTATATGTAGGGAAGGGTAAAAAGGAGATTCTGTTCTCAAGTGAAAATAGCCAAACTCCTGCTCACTTCTATTTGAACTCTGCACCTGCACACGAAGTATTCCCGACTGTTAAAATTGGTCGTGAAGATGCTATCATTATCGAATTGGGTGAGCCTGAAAATTCAAACAGGAGAACATTAAATAAATTGATTGTTTCTGATACCATCAAAACCAATCAGTTGCAAATGGGTATGACTGAGTTGCACCCGGGTAGTGTTTGGAATACTATGCCAGCTCACACACATAGCCGCAGAATGGAAGCTTACTTCTATTTTGAAGTGCCAAAAGGACAGGCGATTTGCCACTTTATGGGAGAACCTAAAGAAACTCGTCACATCTGGATGGGTAATGAGGAAGCAGTTTTCTCTCCAACCTGGTCAATTCACTCAGCTGCAGGAACAAGTAACTATACTTTTATTTGGGGTATGGGAGGTGAGAACCTTGATTATGGCGACATGGACATTTGTCAACCAGATGAATTGCGTTAGAAGTTGTTGTGTTTATATTATAAATAAGTATTATGATCTTAGATTTATTTAGGTTAGATGGAAAAGTTGCATTGGTTACTGGTGCAACTCATGGTATTGGAATGGCTATTGCAACTGCATTAGCCGAAGCAGGTGCAAAAATTGTTGTGAACGATATTTCTCCTGAAGCATTAGAGAGAGGTAAAGCAGCTTATGCAGAAAAAGGAATTGAAATGCATGCTTATCTTTTCGATGTAACCGATGAAAAAGCTGTTGAAGCAGGAGTAGCTCAAATTGAAGAAGAAGTTGGCCCTATTGGTATACTTGTTAATAATGCAGGAATTATTAAGCGCGTTCCAATGCAAGATATGGAAGTGAAAGACTACCGTCAGGTTATCGATATCGATTTGGTAGGACCTTTCATTATGGGTAAATACGTTGGTAAAAGAATGATTGAGCGTCGTGAAGGAAAAATTATCAACATCTGTTCTATGATGAGTGAACTTGGACGTAATGATGTTTGCGCATATGCATCAGCAAAAGGTGGATTGAAGATGTTGACCCGAAATATGGCTACAGAATGGGCAAAATATGGTATTCAAACCAATGGTATTGGCCCTGGTTATTTTGCGACCTCTCAAACCGCACCAATCCGTGTAGATGGCCATCCATTCAACGAATTTATTATCAATCGTACTCCTGCAGCTCGTTGGGGAGATCCTGAAGATTTAGGAGGTACTGCAGTATTTCTTGCTTCAAAAGCATCTGATTTTGTAAATGGTCATGTTGTTTACGTTGATGGTGGTATTCTTGCAACCATTGGAAAACCATCAAATGAAGAATAGTTAGTTAGTGTTGTTGTGTACAATTTGGAAAGGAAGATTGTTATAGATTAGGTGTTGCTGGGGAGTGTACCCATAACTCTTCCTTTCCTTCTTTTTGATTCGATGATTCACATAATACCATTTGGGATATAAATATTTACACCCTAATCGATATAAAATCTCCTCCTGAGAGTAAATCGAGAAACCATTTTGATAGAAAAAACTCATGAAAAGATATTTTGTTGTTGCAGCCTTGGCTTTTGTTTTTCAATCTTGTACTACTCCTTCGCTTGAACTGAAAAACGAATTATTGGTAAATAGAAAAGATGCTACCGTTATTGTAAGCAGAGAAAATGTAAAGAAAATAGTGGGAGAAATTCCTAATGATAAAATCCCGGTTGTTTTGGGGGCAAATGGGAAATACATTCCATCTCAAGTTGATGATTTAAATCGTGATGGAGAATGGGATGAGTTGGCATTTGTTTGTGACTTTGATTTGAATGAAACAAAGAGTTTAAATGTGAAATTGGTAAGCAGAGATGAAATGCCTGAATTTGTGCAACGTACCAATGTTCGCTTAGGAGAAGGAAACAAGGAAGATGGTTTTAAGGGTGTAGATCAGGCAGTTTCGCCTAAAGGATATACTGGTGTTCCATTTAAATATCAAGCTGAGAGTGTAAGTTGGGAAAATGACATTATGGGATTTCGAAACTATTTTGATTGCCGTAATGCAAAAGATTTGTTTGGTAAGCTTAACTCAGATATGGTAATGGATAAAATAGGAACCAAAGAAAGTGGTTCATACCATGATTTATCTGATTGGGGAATGGATGTGTTGCATGTTGGCCCATCATTGGGAGCCGGAGGTTTGGCAATGTTTCACAAAGACTCTCTTTATCGTTTGGGAAGTGTTGATCGATTTGAATTTCAAGTTGTTTCTCGTGGCCCTGTTCGTTCTGTTTTTGACTTGAAATTGTCTGGTTGGAATGTTGATGGAAAGGTGTTGAATGCTACGGAAAGAATTAGTATTTGGGCTGGTAAATATTGGTTCCAAAGCGATGTAAGCATTGAAGGCATTGAGGGAGAAGCTGAATTGGCAATTGGTATCGTTACCAGTTATTTGAAAGAAGAAAAGCCTTTTGAATTTGTTGCGAATAAAACATACACAGGAGTTGCAACTCACGATAAACAATCGATGAACGATGATTTTCTGGGTTTGGGAATTCTTGTGAAATCGGCAGAAAAAATAAGAACAGGAGATGCTCCTTTACTTCCGGAAGCAGTTGTTAAAGGGAGCAGATGGAATCAACCAGTTGGAGAAACTCATTTTGTAACTCAAAAGGTTTCGAATAAGAAAGTTGCAACACATTACTTTTTTGCTGCATGGGAAAAGGAGAATGCAAGTTGGGCTAAAAAGGACAACTTTAAAAAGCTAATGAAAGAGCAAGCTGAAGAGTTGAGTTCACCTATTGTTGTAAAAATTAAGTAGTACAATAAAATAGTATTGCCTGGAAAATTGCTAAACGAATTTAGGCTTTATCCTAAAATTTAAAATGAAATTTGAACGTATAATAGTAATAATCAGTTGTGTGTTGATGTGTGGATTTGCTACAGCTCAAAATGCAAACTCTCTGCTTTTAGAAAAAGTGAATTTGCAGCACACTCAGCTTGGAAAAGTACATAAATATGTAATATCCGGGCAAACTGATCAGGCAGTATACGAGCTGTTGCAATATTATCGTTTAAAAAATAACAACTATTTAAAAGTTTCAACTGATGATATTTTGTATCTAAAAAACGATTTTAAAGAGGAGGTAGAGAAAACAATAAGAACTGCCGACGAAGTTTTAAATCATTATTTTTTATTTAGATATGATTGGGATATGGAAAAAACGAATATTCCACATCAGTTCGAAAATGAAATAAATTGGACTGCAATTCCTAATGGAGATGAAGAATGGTGTTACATGCTGAATAGACATCGTTTTTGGATAGATTTAGGAAAGGCATATTTGTTGACAGGTGATGAGAAATATGCGAAAGGATTTGTAAATCAAGTTACTCATTGGATTGATGAAAATCCGTTAGAAGAGCGTTTGAAACATTTATCGTGGCGGAGAATTGAGGCTGGAATACGATGTGAAAATTGGATTAAAACCTTTGAATATGTTAAAGAATCCAAGCATGTTACTCCAGAATTTCTGTCGAAGTTTTTAAATTCATTATATCAACACGGAGAATACATTAATAGTTCGTTTAGTAATTTTTCAAAAACAAGTAATTGGGGAGTAATTGAATATCATGGTTTGTTTAGCCTTGCTCATTTTTTTGATGAATTTAAAATTGCTCCTAAATGGCAAGAAAATGCAATTAAAAAACTTACTACCTGCATTAATTTGCAGGTTTTAAGTGATGGAAATCATTGGGAACAATCACCAATGTACCATAACGAAGTGTTTCATTGTTATTTAAATGTATGTTTTATTGCTAAAAACAAAAAAATAGAATTGCCGGAACCTGTTCTTGAAAAAACAAAAGCAATGGCTTATGCCAATGTTAAATGGCAAAAACCTAATTTTAAACAACCTTTGTTAGGAGATAGCGATGATACAGACATTAGAGGCCTTCTTACGCTGGCAGCATATTTATTTACCGATCCAATATTAAAATCAAGAGCATTTACAAGTTTTGATTACGAAAATGTTTTTTTACTTGGTAAAAAAGCTTCAAAAGAATATGAAGTAATAGTTCCCCAAAAACCTGATTTTTTATCGACATATCAGAAAGGAGCAGGTGATTTTTATATGCGTACATCCTGGAATAAAGATGCAACGTATGCAAGCCTGCATTTAAGAAAACTTGGTTGCGGACACGGGCATGATAACCTGTTACACTTTACCCTTTTTGCCAATGGAAGAGATTATCTGGTTGATGGAGGGAGATATACATATGTAAATAACGAGTGGCGAGAATATTTTAAAAGCAATAAGGCGCACAATACGTTAGGGGTTGATAACTTACCCAATTCTATTTATCAGGATTCCTGGACAAATAAATATGAAGCACGCTCGCAAGGAATATATACAGTTTCGGAAGAAAATTTTGATTACGGAGAAGCAGAAAATACAGCTTATAAAAGATTAGATGATCCTGTTTCTTTAAAAAGAAGAGTTTTGTTTTTAAAGAAAGCAAATGTTTGGTTGATATTTGATAGTTTTTCTGCAAAACATACACACACTTACTCTCAGTACTTTAATTTTCCTAACAATAATGTTGACCTGAAAGATGGAAGGATTGAAACAAATTATAAAAATGATAATTTAAGAATCCAACCGATAAAAAATCTTGAAATAAAATTATCTGATGAGTGGTGGTCTCAGGAATATAATTTGAAAACAGAATGTAAAAGAGCTGAATTTTATAAGAAAGCAACAGGTTTTACATCATTTCTAACGGCGTTGTACTTTCCGCAGCAGGTAAAACTACAATATGAAAAAACACCTGTGTATAATAGAAACAACATTGCTCTTGCTGATAAAGATGTAGAAGCTGTAACAGTTACTTTTGGCAATAAAGAATATACACTTCTGGTTGTGCATAATTCACCTGCACCGGCAGCTCATTTTTATATCGTGAAAAATCAGATGGTCAGCGGAGAAGTGGTACTGATAGAAAAAACAGGCGAAGTAGTAAAAAGTTATACTATAAAGAATTAGTCGAAATGAGGGAACTATTCTGAAAGAATGAGTTCATACTTGGATAATATTTAAGACAAAAATAGAAAAAATGAGTAATAAAGTAATTACTTTTGGAGAGATTATGTTGCGATTGGCAACACCTGGATATGAGAGATTTGCACAAGCAAAAGAATTTACTGCAACCTATGGTGGTGGGGAAGCCAATGTTGCTGTTTCGTTGGCAAATTATGGAGTTGATGCAAGTTTTGTAACTCGTTTGCCTCAAAATGATATTGCACGTGCTTGTGAAATGGATCTAAAAAAGTATGGTGTTAACACCGATCACATTGTTTATGGTGGTGATCGTTTGGGAATCTACTTTTTGGAAACAGGAGCAGTTAGCCGAGGAAGTAAGGTTGTTTATGATCGTGCGCATTCTGCAATTTCTCAAATCGAAAAAGGAATGATCGATTGGGATGAAGTATTTAAAGATGCGAAGTGGTTCCACTGGACTGGTATTACACCAGCTATTTCGCAGGGAGCAGCAGATGTTTGTTTAGAGGCGATTAAAGCTGCCAATGAGAGGGGAATTACCGTTTCTTGTGACCTGAATTATCGTAAAAACCTTTGGAAATATGGAAAAACGGCAGGAGAAGTAATGCCTGAGTTGGTTGCAGGTACCGATATTGTTTTGGGTAATGAAGAGGATGCTGAAAAAGTACTGGGAATTAAGCCGGAAGGAGTTGATGTAACAGGAGGTCATGTTGAGGCAGAAGCATATCTTTCCGTTTCTCAGCAAATCATGAAACAGTTTCCTCGTTGTAAAAAAGTAATAACAACTTTACGTGGATCAATCAATGCAAATCACAATTCATGGTCAGGAGTATTGTACGATGGAAAAGAATTGTTCAAAGCCAACAATACATATCAAATTACTCATATTGTAGATCGTGTTGGAGGTGGTGATTCATTTATGGGTGGATTGATTTACGGATTGCTTACCTGGCCAAATGACGATCAAAAAGCATTGAATTTTGCTGTAGCTGCTTCTTGTTTGAAGCACACCATTTATGGCGATTACAACCAAGTTACAGTAGAAGAAGTTGAAAAACTTATGGATGGTGATGCCTCAGGGCGTGTAGCAAGATAAATTAATTATGAGTTATGAATAATTAATTATAAATGAATTCATTTCATCAATAATTTGTAATTCGTAATTCTCAATTCGTAATTGGATAATTATGGCAAGGTTTACGAGAATTGAAGTTGCTTTAAAGATGAAAGAAACAGGAATGATTCCGGTTTTCTTTCACAAAGATATAGAAGTTTGTAAGCAAGTTGTAAAGGCTTGTTACAAAGGAGGTGCAAGATTGTTTGAGTTTGTAAACAGAGGAGATTACGCTCATGAAATTTTTGCAGAACTGAACAAATGGGCGACAAAAGAATGCCCTGAAATGATTATGGGAGTTGGTTCTGTAATTGATGCAGGAACTACTTCATTGTACATTCAGTTGGGAGCAAATTTTGTTGTTTCTCCGATATTGAATGCAGAAATGGCAAAAGTTTGCAACCGTCGAAAAATTGCTTGGTCGCCAGGATGTGGATCCTTAACTGAAATTTCGTATGCCGAAGAATTAGGCGCCGAAGTAGTTAAGATTTTCCCAGGAGCACAAGTTGGCGGGCCAGAGTTTGTAAAGGCTGTTAAAGGTCCTTTCCCTTGGTCTTCAATCATGCCAACTGGAGGGGTAAAACCAGATGAAGATAATTTGAAATCCTGGTTCGATGCAGGAGTGCATTGTGTAGGAATGGGATCACAATTGATGATAAAAAAGGCAGACGGATCGTTCGATTATGAAGCGATTGAAAAAGCAACTGCCAATGCTTTCGAAATTATTAAGAAGTTGAGATAACCAGAGGCGAACAACCTCGCTAAAAGAAACTAATATGAGTGGAACAGGTTTAGACAAGCCGGCAGGAAACTACAGGTATAGAATTCTTGCCTTACTCTTCGCTGCAACAACCATTAATTATATGGATCGCAGTATTATGGGAGTATTGGGGCCTACTTTAATGGAGAAATTCCAGTGGAGTAATGCCGATTATGGATACATTAATATGGCATTTAAAGCAGCATATGCCATTGGTATGGTATCAATGGGTGGAG
>JAOARS010000121.1 GCA_025210415.1 Marinifilum sp.
GAGTCCACTCAAAAAAAAGCTGTAGTTTTGATGCTCTCACTTTGGGTGAGGGTATCAATTATTTGTATCCTTCTTTAATAAACTGAGAGCATCACTTGAAGTGATACCCTCAGGGAGAAGAAATCGATATTCTGCCCGCAAACTAGAACCAGCGAGGAGTCCACTCAAAAAAAAAAGCTGTAGTTTTGATGCTCTCACTTTGGATGAGGGTATCAATCATTTGTATCCTTCTTTAATAAACTGAGAGCATCACTTGAAGTGATACCCTCAGGGAGAAGAAATCGATATTCTATCTTATCCTCAGGGAAAACAGGGCGGAATCAATAAAGACATTAACAATGAAAATAAAAATAGTCAACTACGGAATTTGTAAAGCCATAGGAAAGACAAAGAAAGAATATGTTCCTGGCAGTTCTACAGGCTACTTTTTGCATTCCGATGATATGGAGTTTCAGGAGAGAACCCATGTCATTTACCCTGAGAAAGGCTTGAGTTTTGGGATCAGCTATCGCTTCGAAACAGAATCGGAGATAGCAGAACGTGTCGATTTTATCTGTAGGATCAGACATCCCAAATTGGTGAATCCTGAGACTAATGAGGAATTTATAGAAACATGTGAGGCAAAGGACGAATACAGCAACGAGTTAGGCTTCGATTTCTACACCTTTGAGTTTGACTGGGAAATGCAACTGGGCGAATGGATCTTTGAGATTATCCATGAAGGCGAGGTGATGTGTAGTAAGACTTTTGTGCTGAAAGAATAGTTTTTTTTGAAGAAAAACATTTGAGACTCCCACTTTAAGTGGGAGTCTCAATAAAAATAAGCTATTGGTCTCCCGACTCAAAGTTCGGGTGACTAAACCCATCTTAGCCAAAAACAATCGTCCTCGTACCATCAACAATAATACGATGTTCTGCTTTGTAACTTAGTGCACGAGCCAAAACAATACGTTCTAAATCTCTACCTTTTCGGATTAAATTGGGAATGGTATCCTTATGGGTAATGCGCATGATATCCTGTTCTATTATCGGTCCCTCGTCCAGATCTTCGGTAACGAAATGGCTGGTTGCACCAATCATTTTCACACCACGTTCGTAGGCTTGTTTGTAAGGATTTCCGCCTACAAATCCCGGAAGGAAAGAGTGGTGAATGTTGATGATTTGATTTCGATAAGTTTCGATAAAACTTGGCGATAATACCTGCATGTAACGTGCTAAAACAAGCAAATCGACATTATACTTTTTTAGCAATGCAATTTCCTTTGCTTCCTGTTCCAGCTTGTTTTCTTTGGTAATTGGAAAAACGTGGTAAGGAATGTTGTGAGCATCGGCAATGTGTTGCAAATCGGGATGATTTGAAATGATGAGTGGAATTTCAATCTCATACTCATTCATATTGTATCGCCATAGAATCTCTTGCAAGCAATGATCGTATTTCGATACAAAAATGGCCACACGTTGCTTTTGTCCCGAAAATTCGATTTTCCAATGTGCCTTAAACTCATTGGCAAGTGGCTCAAATGCCGCATGCAGTTCCGAGGCTGGAATGCTAGAGTTTTTCATGTTCCAAACCACACGAAACGAAAAGAATTCCTGGTTTTGATTTACATGTTCGTCCAGCGCAATAATATTGCCACCACTTTGGTAAATAAATTGTGTAATTTTCGCAACAATCCCGTTCTGATCGGGACAAGTAAGAAGTAAATAAGCATTTACATTATTTTCAGACATATTCGTGTGTTTAATAGGTTTATATTTAAAATTAACGAAATGTCCGCTAGAATTTGATAGGTGTGTGTTGCAAAAATAGAAATTTTGGCGAAAGAGAGAAAATCCTAAGATATTTCATTAGGTTTGCCAGATAAACAGGCAGTAAGTATTAAAATGGCAGAAAAGAGAATGTATAAATATTTGTTTGGGCCAATACCATCGAGACGTTTAGGGATGTCTTTGGGAGTTGATTTGGTACCCAAAAAAGTGTGCTCAATTGATTGTGTGTATTGCGAAGTTGGAAAAACAACACAATTATCAATCGAAAGAGAAGATTATATCGCAGCTGATAAGATAAAGGAGGAACTGAGCCATTATTTGGAGCACAATCAGGCTCCGGATTATGTGACCATTACAGCATCGGGCGAGCCAACTTTAAATGCCAATTTAGAAGAAATCATTGCCTTTGTGAAGCAGAATGAGGCCAATATTCCGGTTTGTGTGATCACCAACGGAACTTTGTTGCACGATAAAAATGTAAGGCAAGCATTAATGAGTGCTGATCTTGTTTTGCCATCTTTAGATGCGGCAACTGAACCTGTTTTTAGAAAGATTAACCGCCCGCATAAAGAGATCGATTTTGATGCTTACATTCAGGGAATGATCGATTTTAGTAATGAATTTAAAGGCAAAATTTGGCTCGAAGTTTTTGTTTTGCCAGCATACAACGATGGGAAAGAAGAGTTGTTGGCTTTAAAGGAAATCATTCTAAAAATTAATCCTGATATCGTTCAGCTCAATACACTAGATCGCCCTGGTACTGTAGCCAATTTGTGTGGAGCTAGCCAAGAAGAATTGCAAGCAGTAATGGGGTTGTGGCAATTGGATAATGTGCGAATCATTGCCAAGGCCAAACAGTCTAAACAAACCCAGTTCCGATCGGATACTGAAACAGCCATAAAAGAAACCATATCGCGTAGACCTTGTACGGTAGAAGATTTAATTGCCATGCTTGGACTTTGCGAAGAGGAGATTGATCGTTGTTTGACTAATTTATCTGGTGTTTCAGGATTCGAAAAGGTGGAACAGGAGAGAGGTGTGTTTTATCAAATAAGGGAGCAGTAAAATTTCACGCAGAGTTCGCGAAGAAAGAACGCAAAGAATCTCTGAGACCAGAACAAATCATTTAATACTTGAAATTGTATTAATATATTCCAATATTTTATATCAATCAAGTGTTGAAAATATAGTTTAAAAAGAAATAGAAAGGTTTATTTAGGAATTCTTCCCTTTTAGAGCCTGTCCCGAGAATCGGGAGAAGATGGCGACAGCCAGAAGGGTGTATTTTTGATTATATTATTCTTATTTCACCCTTTTCCCTAGAAGGGAAAACACAACTTGGAAGTGATAAAATTCATCATTGTCTAATTGACACAGTTATTTTAACCCTTGATTGGCATAAAATTATAAAAAGAAAGGCAATTGAATCATTTCAATTGCCTTTACTTTATTTAGTAAATAGTACTAAAAACATTAGCAAAAGAATGCAAAGATTAAATATACAATGATATCCTCTTTGCGTTCTTCCCGTATAAATTCTTCGCGCTCTTGGCGTGAAACAACTAATTGTTCATTGCTTTAATTCCAGTTTAAAATATTTTTGAAGATATAATTCTCTGCATCAGGAAGATATTTTTTAGCAGCTTCCATATCACCTTCAGTTAGGTAATGAAGGTTGTAATTCACTACGGCTTGAACTTTCTGACAATTTACATCAACCAAGCGGGGTTTCACTTTTCCATTTTCATCTTCAACATCCTTCAAGAAAAGTGGAGCAACATCGCCTTTAGGATCAACAGTAACCATACATTTCGAATGGCCTTGCTTGAATAATGTGTAAACACCATCGCCAAGAAGTGTGCAAAGACTTAAATCGAATCCGATAGGACGACAACAACGCAATCCGAAACCTAATTCAACCGGACGGGTTCCAATATTTAATCCGTAAGATTTGATTTTACGCTGAATCAACATATTAAACACGTGAGATTTACTTACGTTGAACAACTCCGGGTGGCCGTGAGCATCGTAAGTAAAGTTTACGCCAGTACTTTCAATTTCTTCATCGCTCATAAAGTGGAAGACACCTTCGCTAATAACAGCAGCACCATAGTTCAATCCTAAAATTCTGCGTTTGATAATAGATGAGATGACCAATTGAGCAATTTTTTCTGCCGAGATTGCTGTTTTGTTGAACATCTCAGGGATGATAATCATTGGGAAATGACAAGCGGCACCAATTCCGAATGCCAGGTGACCCGCTTCGCGACCCATTGCTGCCAAAACGAACCAGTTCTGAGATGTTCTGGCATCTTCGTAAACTGTTGTTGCAATTTTTACACCTTCGTCTTTTGCAGAGTGAAATCCGAAAGTAGGAGTTCCTTCAGGCAATGGTAAATCGTTATCGATGGTTTTTGGTACGTGAATGTTTGAAATGTTCACATTGTTATCAGCCAAATATTTGCTGATTCTGTTTGCAGTAGATGCGGTATCGTCCCCACCAACGGTAACCAATAGTTTTACGTTGTTGTCAACAAAAAATGTGGTTGAGAAATCGCTGTCTTTTGGCTTAAAGCGACTCATTTTTAGGTGCGATCCTCCTTTTGTGAAAATTGCATCAAGCGTTACAAAATCAAGTTCTTCTATTCTGCGATCTTCAGAAAAAAGACCTTTGTAGCCTTCGTGCAATCCTATTACCCGGTATCCATGTCTCAAGAATACTTTTCCAACACTACTAATTACAGTATTAATTCCAGGAGCCGGACCTCCGCCACACAAAATAACAACAGATTCTTTCATATGATTATAATTTGCTTTTGTTTGCTATATGGAACTCTCGATGAATTTTAATCACTCTCGTGTATGCATTTTAGAATGTTAAAACTCATGTTCGTTTCATATTAATGTTAGTCTCAGAAACTCTAAAAATAAATTTAAACAGTTTCTCAAATATCATTTTTATAAAGATTCGGCAAATATAATAGGTTTTGAATTGAATTGGCTGTTTGATAATGGTAATTCTTAAGCAGAATTAGATAATAAGAGTTGGTTAAAAATATTTTGTAAAGCCAATGCAAAGTTTTAATTTTATGTACTGACACCACTCTCAATACTTAATTCTAAAAGTATTTTTAACCTTCATTTAAATGATTATGAAACGTAATTATCTGATTTTATTAATCTTTGTTGTAGCTCTTGTGTCATGCAAGCTAACAAAAGAAAAGATCACGGTACCATCTTACAGTATCGAGCAATTCTACAAAAATATTAATGTTAGCGGAGGATCATTTTCTTCTGATAAATCGAAACTATTGGTAAGCAGTAACGAAACAGGTATCTATAACCTGTTCGAAATTCCTGTTGATGGTTCTTCTCAAAAGCAACTAACATCGTCTGATAAGGAATCTTATTTTGCCATTTCTTATTTTCCAAACAGCGATAAGGTATTGTTTTCTGCTGATAAAGGAGGTAACGAAAACGATCATATTTTTATGAGAGATGAAGAGGGCAATATTACCAACCTCACACCTTTCGAAAATGCCAAGGCCAATTTCTGGGGATGGGATCGTGATGAAAAATCCTTTTATTATCAGTCTAACAAACGAGATGCTAAATTTATGGATTTATACCAGGTAAGTATTGAATCGGTACTTAATGGTAAAACAAACCCAAAACTGTTGTATACCAATAAGGATGGATTTGATGTTGAGGCAAAAAGTAAAAACAATCGATACCTGGCCTTAACACAAAGTATTACTACCACCAATAATGAGATGTATTTGTACGACAGAAGAACTGGTAAGCGAACTCACATTTCGGAACATTTTGGTGATGCTACTTACAATCCACAATTCTTTAGTTTAGATAACAAGTATTTGTATTATTTGTGTAATGAAGATTCTGATTTTGTGTATCTGAATAGATATGATATTGAAACAGGGAAGAAAAGTCTGGTTTACAAGACCAATTGGGATATATGGTATGCATATCATAGTTATAATGAAACCTATCGAATAATCGGTATAAATGAGGATGGCAAAACAAATATAAAAGTGTTTGAAATTGCTACGGGAAAAGAAGTTCAGCTTCCTCAAATTAGCGGTGGCGATATCAAATCGATTCGACTAAGCAAAGATGAACAAAGAGGTCGGTTGATAGTTGGAACTTCGGTATCTCCAAACAATATTTATGTATTCGATATGGGAGAGAAAGAGGCCAGAAAATTAACAAATACACTTAATCCGGAAATTGACCCTGCTAATTTGGTTGAAGCAGAGGTTGTTCGTTACGAATCATTCGATGGCCTTCTGATTCCGGCTATTTATTATCAACCTAAAGTAGCAAGTACCGATAACAAAGTACCGGCTTTGGTATGGGTACATGGTGGTCCGGGAGGACAATCGCGTGTAGGTTACTTCTCCTTAATTCAGTATATGGTAAACCAGGGATATGCAATTTTAGCGGTAAACAACCGAGGAAGTAGTGGTTATGGAAAGAAATTCTATGCTATGGATGATAAAAAACATGGAGATGTTGATTTAAAGGATTGTATCTGGGGGAAAAAATTCCTAATCAGTACGGATGTTGTAGATCCTGACAAGATTGGTATTATTGGCGGATCGTATGGTGGATACATGACAATGGCAGCTTTAACCTATACACCAGAGGAATTTGAAGTAGGTGTTAATATTTTCGGAGTAACAAACTGGTTGCGTACATTAAAATCAATTCCTCCTTACTGGGAATCTTTCCGTAAAGCTTTGTATGCCGAAATGGGTGATCCTAACACTCAGGACTCTGTTGCACTTTATAATAAATCTCCACTATTTTTTGCCGATAAAGTAAGTAAACCATTAATGGTTTTACAAGGGGCAAACGATGTTCGGGTTCTTCAGGTAGAATCTGATGAAATCGTAGAGGCCGTGAAGAAAAACAATGTTCCTGTAGAGTATATCGTATTTCCAGATGAGGGACATGGATTTCTGAAAAAAGAAAACGAAATCAAAGCTTATGGGCAAATTGTTACTTTTTTAGATAAATATTTGAAAGAGAAGTAGAAACAAAATAGTAAAAGTAAAACGGAAAAACCAATTGGTTTCCCCGTTTTTTTATTACAAGTCTATGAAAATTGTTATTCCGAAACTTCAACTAATTTTTCATCAGAATGCCACAAACCATGTTTCGTACAGAAAGCAGTTGCCGTTAATTTCATTTTACGTGAAGGAACCACATAAAAATCAACTTCTGTCTGATTTGCTACTCCTCCAAGAACTCCTGTTGAGAAGTTTGCCTGAGTTAGCATTTTTTCTCCGTCCCATAGTTGAACCCATGCTACATAATGATCGAAATCATCTGGATGAGCATAAGCATCACCTATTTTTACTTTTACCTTGAATTTTTCACCTTTCTTTGCCGATTCATCACAGTGAATAAAAGCAGAGTGTCTGTCGATATAGTCTTTTTTTGCTTCACCATCGATAGTGGTGATATCTTGGTATCTGTTGATTTTCATGATATTGTTTTTTTGATTTTTTACCACTACAAGTGGTATAGAGATTTAATTTTGTTTTTTCTGTTCTTAATTGTTACTTAGGTATTCAGCAACTCCTGCCGCAGTAGCTTGCATTGCTTCTTCACCCTTGCTCCAGTTAGCAGGACAAACTTCACCGTTTTCTTCGAAGTGATGAAGAGCATCTACCATACGGATTGCTTCATCAACATTACGTCCTAATGGAAGGTCGTTAATTACACTATGACGAACAACACCTTGCTTGTCGATTAAGAATAATCCGCGATAAGCAACAGGAGCTCCCGTTGATACTGCATTTCCTTCAGTATCATAATCGTACTCAGATGCTAACACACCATAGTTTTCAGAAATAGTTTTTGATAAATCAGCAACAAGAGGATAAGTAACACCTTCGATTCCACCTTTGTTTTTTGGGGTATTTAGCCAAGCAAAGTGAGAAAATTCTGAATCAACAGAACAACCAACAACAGCTACATTTCTTTTTTCGAACTCAGCCAATTTATCTTGGAATGCAATTAGCTCAGTTGGGCATACGAATGTAAAATCAAGAGGGTAAAAGAAGAATACTACTTCTTGCTTACCTACAAATTGATCTAAAGAAAAACCTTCAACAATTTGGTTTCCGTTTACTACTGCACTTGCTTTGAATGATGGTGCTTTTTTTCCGATTAAAGTTTGCATATTATTATTTTTTAAAAGTTTATATTTCTTTGTTTTTGTAACGCTTACAAATGTAGAATTGATTTGAATAAGGCACAAATTATATTAATCAGTAATTTTTATGCCATTATAGAGAGAATTAATATTGGGGTACTGAAAGTTCCGAAAAACGCAGTGTTTCAGAGAAAACCGAAAATGTGTAAACTTAAAAGCATCGAAAAGTTTTTTAAACAGTTTCTTAATGAGCGATAATTTTTAGTTTTGTAGAAGTTACAACAATTCTTCCATTTAAAATTCGGGTAGAAGAAGATTTTTATAGAAAAATAATGTATCGTAAATGACTAGTACTGATTGTTCTTTTGAAAATTATAATGAAATAAGCGAGTTTGAAAATAAAGCCGGACAAATTAGTTTGTCGGTGTTTAATAGTAAATCTCGATCTTGGGTACCTTACTTTGTTTATTTGCCTCCAAACTGGTCTAAGGAAAAGAAATATCCTTTGGTGCTTTTTATGCACGGACAAGGGGGAGATGAAACTACTTTTAATAAGTATGTAAAAGCAGATCAAATTAATGAATGGATTTTAGATGCTAAGATTGAACCGGTAGTTATTGCCGGAGTGCGAGGAGATAACAATAGAGATAATGTGCAATGGTTTACTCCTGAGAATGAAAGTTTGATAGCAGGCGATGGGTTGGGAGAGTTTGTGAAATATTGCCAAGCCAATTTTAATGCAGGCAATAAAAAGAATAGTATTTCCATTGAAGGGCATTCGCGTGGCGCAGCAGGTGCAATTCATTACTATCTTAAATATTCCGGTTTGTTTGCATCGGTTGTGGCAATGGGATATGTGAGCGATTATACTTTACCTGCAAATAAACAACTTGTTCTTGATAACTTGAAATTACTAAAAGATCAAGAAATTCCTCTACGCTTGGAAATTGGTACTGAAGATAGTTTTGTACTAACTAAAAACAGAAGGTGCATTTACGATTTACATGATTTTCTTAGTGATTTGGAATTAAAACATGAGTTTGAAATTTTACATGGAGTAGAACATCGTTTCGATTACTTTTGGCAATATTATACCGAAGAAGGTTTACAAAATGGGTTGCGACATTTAATATTTCATGAAAATGCCAGAAACCGTTTAAAGAAGTGATTTTAGGAATGATAGTTGTTGCATCTCCCCAAAAACATTTAACCATGAAATCGAAGCTACTTTTATTTGTTTATCTAATTTTTCTTTCATCATTAAGCATTGGGCAGAAGACAGTTTATTTTAATGAAAACTGGCTGTATACAGAAAAAGCAGAAGCTAGTTATTATAGTATTGTATACCCTATTACAGGTGGAAAATATCAGGTTAAAGATTATACAATATCCGGTGTTTTACTATCTGAAACAGAGTATACCAAAAAGGCAGATGCAATTGAATGGGAAAGATTATACGAGGAAGGTTTTCAAAAGCTTGCAATTGAAAATGGTAAATGTCTGGAGTATTTTCCCAATGGGAATAAAAAGAAACAATTTACCTATGAAAATGGTGTACAGAAAGGAAATATTCGATTATGGTCGGATGATGGTAAGTTGTTTCGCGATTTTGTTGCAAACAACAATATAGCAAATGGGCTTTACCTGGAATATTACAAAAATGGAAAAGCAAGCTTGTCGGTGAACTTTAAAAACGATACTTTAAATGGGCCTGCGGCATATTACCATTTAAATGGTGTAATTTCGCAAAAAGGTAGTTTTAAAAAAGGTAAGAAAGTTGGCAAATGGACTTATTGGTCTGATAAAGGAGATGTTATTGGAACAGAAACATACAGGAATAGTTTTTTTATAGAAGGCCCTGATATTAATATTGAATTTCCGAAAGGCAATTGGTGTTTGGCAGATCAGTTTAAAGAAGGAGATTTGATGAATTTTGTTTTTTCAAGAAATGGAGGAATAGAGGAATTAAAAAGTGATGTAAATCCAACTTGCATACTATCACTTGAATATATTGGAGAAGACAATGAGCTGTTAGATTATTCTTCGCATAGGAGAAGACGCTTAACGGTTGATATTCATAAGGTAATTGCAAAAGAGCAGGAATTATTCTCTTTGGAAAATTCAATGGGATATTTGGGATCTTATAATGATGATAAGAAAAAAAAGCACACTGTAGTTGTATTTCATACCATTCAAAATGGTATTGGTGTGGAAATGCTTCTTGATATCAGGCAAGAAGATTATGCGAGTTTGAAGAAAGAGGCTGTGTATATTTTGCGATCAATAAAAAGGTAATAACCTGAGTTCGATTAAAAATATTGTCACAGTTTGCACTGGTTTTGAGTAGAAATTTTCTCAAATTTCCGAAGGAATATCGGGATATTTCGAGGGAATTTGAGGAAATTTATGCCAAAAGTAGGCAAATTCTTTGAAAAAATCATCTTCATCCAATCTTCACTTTAAAAATTCTTCAAAATATCCCGATATTCTTTCAGAGTTTTTAAAGCAAATCTTAAATAAAGCTGATTTTCTGTGATAGATATTTTTAAGCGAAATCAGGTTAATGGCAATGAAAGTTGTATCAACGAATAAAGGCAAACCAGTTGAGATAAATTATCACGGTAGCATTGTTAAAACGGGAATGTATAAATATCCTGTTAGTGAGGGAATATATTTGGGAAAAGAAGATGTTCGGGATGATTCGGTAGTTGACAGAAGATACCACGGAGGAATGGATAAAGCTTGTTATTGGTACTCTACAAAACATTACGAATTTTGGAAGAATCGTTTTCCTAAACTGGATTGGGATTTTGGCATGTTCGGTGAGAATTTAAGCATTTCAAATTTAGATGAAGGAGACGTGCGAATAGGTGATATTTATGAAATAGGAGAGTGTTTGGTACAGGTAAGTCAACCAAGGCAACCATGTTTCAAATTAAACTATCGATTTTCTTGCGATACGATGGTTAAGGAATTTATTGATGCAGGCTTTCCCGGAGTTTATATTAGGGTTTTAAGAGAGGGAAGGATAAGTGTAGGGGATGAATTGATATTGAAAGAACGGAATGAAGATAGTTTATCTGTGAGAGATGTTTATCAATTGTTGTATCAATTAGAAAAAGATTCGCTATTGTTGCAAAAAGCAATGCACGATACAGCATTAGCAAGCAGTTGCAAGAGAGATTTAAGCAAATAAAAAAAGACGGATAACCGTCCTTTAATTATTATAGAGATATTCTCCTTAGTTGTCCAGAATAATTTTTCTAACTAAAGCTTCAGCATCAACTGCATTTACATCCATGTTAAAGCCAATTTTGTAAATTAAACCATTGTGCCAGGCGTAATATTGGTACGAACCAGTAGATTCTTTGTAAATTCTTTTCTCAGATTTATTATAATTGTAGTAATCAAACATTCTTGGCCACGAATTGTCATCTGATTTTGACAAATAATAAAGAGCATCTTGTTCTGTTAATTTTAAAAATTCATATTCTCTTTTGGTCAAATCTTCGTTTAAAGTTTCCAATTCTTTTTCACTCATTGCATCAAAAGGATTTTCCGGATATTGAGTTATTGAAACGATAAAGAAATCCTTAAAATTGGTATCGTAACCTTCATCATTCTCCAAATACGAGATTTGAATTTGGAACACAAGTTTGTTTTTATTGTTCCAGGAAGTTACAATATTGGCTTCCTGAATATTTGCAGAAAAAGGCAATTCTGATGAAGAAATAAGATTGATTTTACTTCTCATTTCTTCGGGAATTCTGTTTAAAGCCTCATTAATACCAATGGGGATATAAAAACCAGATCGCTCTCGCTCTTCCAGAATTTTAAAGTCGTAATTGTATGTGTGGTGGTAGCCTTTGGCTTCGCTCAAGCCTACTAATAATTCCTCGTTTGGATCGATAAAACCAGAATGTTTATCACTTTCCGAGCAAGATGTTATTCCAATAAATAACAACAGAGCAAAACTAAAATATTGGCAGGATTTTCGAATATTCATGATGGTACATTTATAAAATTCACTAATGAACAATACAAACTTACGCAAAAATTGAATTTATGTTTTGTTTTTGTTTAAGAATTAATAATCTTGATTTTTTTAATTACAATCAATAATGTAAGAAAATGACCTAAACTACTCTTGGTTAGCCAATTCTATTGCTGTTAGAAAAATTAAACTACTTACTTTTTTTATCGATTCATAATCGATTTTATTGGGAGTATCGGTGGTTTTGTGATAATCATCGTGCAGACCATTAAAATAGAAAATGGCAGGTATGCCTCTATCTACAAATGATGCTTGATCAGAAGCTCTGTAAAGAAAGTTACCAGGTGTATCGTAAGAATAATCTAATTCAATTTTTGGATATTGATTGTTGATACGATTAGTCATTACCTTCAATTTTGGGTTAATATCGTTTGCACCAAGTAAATAAACAAAATTGGTATTTTTATGGCGTTTGTCTTTCCTGCCAAGCATGTCAATATTTAAGTTTGCCTTAATGCTGTTGTGCGGAAAAGTATTGGTTTCAACAAAATATTTTGAGCCCAATAAGCCTTTTTCTTCGCCGGTAAAAGCTGCAAATACAATACTTCGTTTTAATTGTAAACCGGAATTTACAGCTTCTTTAAGTTTTCTGGCAATTTCAATTACAGCTGCTGTTCCTGAGGCATTATCGTTGGCTCCATAAAATATTTTTTTACCGTTACATCCAATATGATCGTAATGTGCAGAAATTACAATGTATTCATCTTTCTTTTCATTTCCAGGTATACAGGCAATCACATTTTCGGTTCTTTCCTCCAAATAATCATTTATTAATTCAATATCTGCTTTTATTTTATTTTTTGATTTCAGTTTTAATGGAGTACCGGCAATGTATTTTCTCAGATTCCTAACTTTTACATCTAATATTTTTGCAGTTACCGATTCGCTAATTGGCCCCTGATAAGTACTCAGCATTTTGTTGTAATTTTGATATTGCTTTGAGTGAGATACTGAATCGAAAGGGTTCTTTAGAGTAAATTTTTGTGGATGCAGCATTTGTCTTGTGCTGAACATTTGTTTCTGCCTTTGTATAATAGGCTGAATTTGATGAGGGTTAGTAGGATTACAATAGAAAACGATATTGCAGTTGGTCCTATTGATAATATCTAAGGCCTTTACAGGCCCGGCAAATAAATTAGGTGTTAGAAACAATACTGCTTTATTGGAAAAATCTTTGTTTAGATAAGAACTATCAGGTGCAGTTCCTAAAAAAACCAGTTCAATATCATCAATTTTTAAATTTTTAAATCCTGTTAAAGAAAAGTCCTCATAAGCTTTAAGTTCCTTATTATTAATAGAAAGTTTTAGAGTGGGAATCGTTTTTTTGTAAATCGAGAAATTCTGAAAATAGCTCAAGCTATCTGTTTTCATTTGGCAACTTGCTATGCCTGCCTCTTTAAATTGTTTATAGATATATACTGCTGCCAACTTCTGACCCGGCTCTGCAGTTTCTCTGCCTTGCATTTTTTCCGAAGCCAATTCATAAACATCCTTTTTGATGTTATCGACCGAAATACTTTGTGAATACTCTATAATGTTTACTTGCTGAGCAATTAGCTTAAAAGAGATAAAAAAACAGATTAATAAAACTGTATATTTTTGCATGAGCTTGTGTTTTACTAAGGAAATAAAGGTGAATTGTGAATTTAATAAAATTAATTTCCTTTTTGGTACATCTTCAATCATAACTTATACCATTTTAAAAATGAAGTAAGCTATATTGATTATTTGGTATGCCGATGTAATCGGTATTATAAGTGTAAGGTGCAGTAATACTTATTTCGCCGAGCACCGATAAAGTTGTAACTTTATGGTATACAAAGAATAATACCGATTAGTTAATGGCCTTAGCATTAAATTTGCTTGGCATTTAACGCGGTGTTATATTCCCGATAGCTATTGGGACTAACTTTATAGTTAAAATGGAATAAGATGAATTTTGGATTGTTATATGGATTTGGCTTACTTGTTGCAATTATTTCTAAAGGACAAAATGTTCAGAATATGAATTTTAAAGAAGAAAGGTTTAAAATGGTGACTGAGCAAATAAAATCTCGGGGAATTAATAATGATGAGGTAATAAAGGCAATGCAAAAAGTAGAAAGACATTTGTTTGTGCCGAATGATTTACAAAAGTATGCTTACCAGGATAGGCCATTGCCAATTGGGCATAAACAAACCATTTCGCAACCATATATTGTAGGCCTAATGTCGCAATTGCTCGATGTTGAAGAAGGGGAGAAACTGTTGGAAATTGGAACAGGGTCGGGATATCAGGCAGCTGTATTGGGCGAATTGGGTGGAGAGGTTTATAGTATTGAAATTGTTGAACCTTTACAAAAAAGAGCTGCATTTGTTTTAGATTCTTTAGCTTATAAAAATGTGTTTACACGATATGGGGATGGTTACAAAGGTTGGCCCGAAAAAGCTCCTTTCGACGGAATAATTGTAACATGTTCACCAACAAAAATACCACAAACTTTGGTCAACCAGTTGGCCGAAGGTGGTAAACTTGTGATTCCTGTAGGCATAAAAAATGTAAAGAAATTGGTTTTGCTGGAAAAAAAGAAAGGAAAAATAGTAAAACGAAATATAATTCCTGTGCGATTTGTTCCAATGGTAGATTCTGAAGGAAATAATTACTAATTACTTTTTTTATAAATTCCTTCAAATTGAATAGTCCAATTTTTTCCGTCATTGGTTGTCGATTCCCATACTTGTTTTACATCACCATTGGTAAGTTGTGTCCAGGTAATTCGGTGTTTAGAATTAGGTTCCCCCATATTGGAATCTGAACTGCTTGTTAGCACCATTTTACCATTAGCAAATTCACCTGTTAGTAGCAGGTTACTTCCGTTTTTATCAATCCATACTTGATGCCATTTTTTTGTTTTGGCATTGTAAAAACTATAACTGGTTCCAGTAAAATTCTCTTTTTCAGAAACCCAATTTTCTTGAATTATATGTTTATTTTGAAGAAATACAACTGTATTTTTGCCAACTAAGTTTTCTCCGGTATATACATTCCAATTGCCAATCCAAAAATCGAACTGACGAGAATAATTAACAGGTTTCTTGTCTTCTTGCGCAAGTATTGTATTTGGAAAGCAAAGTGTTGCAATCATCATTAAAAAAAGTAATCTCATATTGTAGTTTTGTAAAAAATTATTCATCAAGGTAGGTAAGACAACGTTCTAATTTCATTTTTAATTCGATGGCAAAAGGTTGTAATTCTTCATTCTCAATTACATCGAAAGCTGTAGTAGGATCCATAATAGAAATGTCTACATGTCCATTATCCTGTTCTATTACAGTAATATTACAAGGCATCATTATCCCAATCTGATCCTCGACTTGCAATGCTTCATATGCAAATGAAGGATTACAAGCTCCCAATATTCTGTATTTCTTAAAATCAACATTAATTTTCTCTTTTAAAGTCGATTTTACATCAATATCAGTAAGAATTCCAAAACCTTCGGTTTGAACGGCTTGAGTTATTCGTTCAATAGCTTCATCGAAGTTAAAATTTGTACTTCTTTTAATATAGTAGCTCATATTCTTAAATTTAGCTTAGTTGTTTATATATCATGCTTAAACTTTTCTGTTTGCAGGCCTTTTCTGGGAGACATATCACACGATTTAAATAAAAGCCATATTAATAATGGGAATGATAATATTCTAATGTAACCAAGTATGGGTTCATATTCAGATCCTAATGGGCCAGGAATATAATCAGTCATCATTAAAATACTTAGAGGAGTGAAAAGAGTTAAAAGAATTATTAATAAAACTGCGGCTTCCTTATAAACTCTTCTAATTAGTAAACCAACCCCGCAAATAATTTGTATAAATCCTAAAATACTTGTAACCGTATATGTCGATTTGAAAACAGTGGAAAATAAATGGCTGAATAAAAACGGGTACATAATATGCAAAGCACCAGCAATTATAGCCACAATTCCAAAGGCAAATCGCAAATGTTGATTTCGGGAGAAACCTTTAAGATAATTGCTAAAGATTGAAACAACTCTAATAAGGATATAAGTTAATAATATCGCAAGAATTAGAAGCATAACTGCAAGTTTTAGGTTCGCTTTGTTAAGTTACGAATTTGTTGTTCTGCTTGCAAATCGGAGCTAGTGTAAAGGTTTGATAATAGCTGAATTAATTGTAGAGATTTTATTGGTTCATTATCAAATGTTTACATTTTTATTTGTTAATTGATCTTCACACTAGTGATAAAAAAGCATCACACTATCTGACGTAGTTATTTCTTTCTAAAATTTTCCTGTTACACTCATAATCTTCATCTTGAAACGGTTCTTTTCTTATTGACGATAAAAATCGTGTTTCATGTGATAAATGTCGATTGCAATACCCAATTCTCCGTTTTTTTTACGTTGTAAACCTCTTTATTCTAGGTTACAAATCTCGTTCAGCAATAATTGATAAGCTTTTTGCATTGATCTATATTTAGTAGTGATAAGAAAAGAATTCTTATCCACTCTATCGTAACGATCAAGTATTAACCTTATATTCTGAATTATGAAAAAAGCTCGTTTATTTTTTCAACTTGTAGGAATTGGAATTTTTGCCATTTCATTAATTATAGTTGGATGTACCAAGGAAGGGCCTATGGGACCAGCTGGTGCTGATGGTACTGACGGGGTTGATGGACAAGACGGGCAAGATGGAACAACATCTTGTTTGGCATGTCACAATACTACTGTAGAAACTACAATTACTGCACAGTATGAATTATCGACACATGAGGGAAGCCAAAATTTTTATCCGGAAAGCCCCCTGGTTTCTGAATATGCAGGAGCCAGAAATGATTGTGCCAAATGTCATTCACATGAAGGATTTTTAGAAACTCAAAAAACAGGAAGAGATACTACCGCTGCTGATTTTGCAATACCAACAAATATAACCTGTAACACTTGTCATGATTCTCATGCAAGTTTTGATTTTGAAACAGATGGTCAAGATTATGCATTAAGAACGAGTATTCCGGTTGCTCTTCTTATGGATAAAAATTCAAGTTTGGATTTTGGGAACAGCAGTAATTTGTGTGTAAATTGTCATCAACCAAGATCTGCTGCACCTGTAGATGATGGAACCGGCAATTTCACTCATGGCAGTATTCGTTTCGGACCACATCATTCTCCGCAGGCAACAATGGTTTACGGAATAGGTGGATACGAAACCTTGACAGGTGATTATTCCGGAGCACGTAATACAACTCATAATACCGCTGGTTCTTGCATACTTTGCCATATGAATGAAAAAGATGATGTTGCATCGCACGATTGGATTCCAACAGTTGAATCATGCCAGGAATGTCACAGCTCTCTTACTAATTTTGATTTAAATGGAGTTCAAACAAATGTAATGGCAAAAATGGAAACTCTTAAAACCTTATTGGTTGCCAATGGTTTAATTGAAGAAGGTGGTAATACAATACCCGGAACATTTTCGATTGAACATGCTGGGGCACTGTTTAATTATAAAACCGTTTTAGAAGATCAAAGTCATGGAGTTCACAATCCTGCATATACCATGGCATTACTAGATGAATCAATAGCTGCTTTTGATTAAATACATCCCGACTAAATAACAAAGGGCGAATGACACTCATCATTCGCCCTTTTTCATATCCTATAGATAGAATTATGATTTTATTTCTTCAACCTTAAATTTTAGTTTTTCGATAGCCTTTTTCAAGTTTTCTTTGTTTGTTTTATCAGCTTTATAAGTAATGGTAACTTTTTGAGCTTTAAAATCAATATCTAATTTTTTAACCCCTTTTTCGTAAGGAATGTTCTTCTCAATTTTTCCGGCACAACCCATACAATCCATTTCAACTTTAAATACAACAGTATCTACTTTCTTAACGCTTTTATTGCCTGCATAAGAAAGAGTAGAAACAAGAACAACACTTAGAATTAAAAGAGTGCTTTTAAAAATTTTTGATAAATCTTTCATTTTGTTACTTTTTATTGGTGTAGATATTATTTGTTAATTTTATTCAATTGTAAAACGAAGTCCAACGTAGAATTTTCTCTCCTGAATTGGCCCCCAAATCATCGAAGCATCGAAATACTCACCAAAAGGATCATTTGCTCCAATAATTGGGTTCTTTTGAGTGTAGTTGCTTAAATTTTCAGCACCTACATATATTTCCCATATTTTAAATCGCTTTGTAATTTGTGCATTCATTAAAGCATAAACAGGCGATTTTTCTCTTCTTTGGTGCTGAGAAGGATTTGCTTGTGTAGAAGGAATTCTCATATCACCATTGAATTGAGTTGTGAAATCGAACTGCCACTTGTTAAAATTGGTAGCATAGGAAGTTGTAATCAATCCTTTAAATCGATTTACATATGGTACTTTCTGAAATTCATTATTGATATCTGCTTTTACATCAGAGAATCGAATAGCTGTTGTGATGTCAAATCGATCAACAGGAGCAAACTTCAACTCAACCTGGTAGTTGTTTGCCCATGATTTGCCATCTAAATTATAGAACCTTACTTTATCAACGCTATTGTCCAAATCTGTTATGATTTGATTATCGAACACAGTTCTATAGAAATCAGCCGAAAGTGTAAACCCTCTATCGAATAAATCAAAATATTGAGTTAAGCTTAAACCAAAATTCCATGCTTTTTCCTGTTTTAGATCTTCAGCAATTTCTAAGGATCTGCTTGAGGCTAATAAAAAGCTGTTTTCAGCAATTGGATTAGATGTTCTTCTACCGCTACCAACGGCCAAACGTGCTGTTGTTTTAGGTGCAAACTGATATCTGAAGTGTAAGCGAGGAGTTACAAATCCACCATATATGTTGTGATCATCGTAACGTAATCCGGTTTGTAATGTGATGTTCTCATTAGGTAACCAAGTATATTCCATGTACGTACCGACAACTTTTTCAGTTCTGTCTGTTCCCAGGTTATCTATGCTCAAATAATCTTTAAAATCATCGTAAACATAGGATAAACCAGCAGTATATTTATGCTTTAAGTTACCGATATAGGATTGAAACAAAAGGTTTGCATAGAAGTACTTTTGTTCAGCATCGTAATTTCTTAAACCATAAAATGAGTTTTGCTCATGAGATGCAAAGTTTGTGATTAACGCAATACTTCTGTCATCATCATTAGGCATGATATAACCAAACTTAGCGAAGGCTTCATACCTTCTTGTATCGATATTAATGCGATAAGCATTGTTTAAATCGTTAGGCTGATCTTTTTTAAATCCTTTTTGACCTCCAATTCTTTGCTCATCAATAAATTTTGCTCCAAACTGTACTTTAAAAAACTGGCTTGCATCCCAGTTCCAACGATTGATAAAATTATATTGGGTTACCATTGGATCGTCAAGAAAATGATCATGATTGTGATCTATTTCTCTGTCATTATCTTGTCCGTGAGCCAAGATTGATGTACTCAACTTTGGAGAAAGTTTGGCTGAAGTTATCATATTGACTTCTGCCATCCCCATGCTGTTTGCAAAAGTGTTTAAATAGAACTTTGGAGAACTTTGTGGCCTTTGATAATTGATATTTATCTGGCCTGTAATCGACTCATATCCGTTAATTACAGAGCCCACACCTTTCGATACCTGAATAGATTCCATCCAAGGTCCGGGAACATAAACCATTCCATATACAGAGGCCAACCCTTTAAAATTTGGATTTTTTTCTGTCATCATTTCAATGTATTTTCCTGTTAACCCAAGCAGTTTAATCGATTTTGCACCTGTAGCTGCATCGGCATAAGAAACATCAACAGATGCATTGGTTTCAAAACTTTCCGACAAGTTACAGCAGGCAGCTTTACAAAGCTCAGCACCTGTAATACTTTGCGATTGAATGGGATTATCTCTATCCAGAATGGTTCCTAACTTTCGTTCAGAAACAACAATTTCGTTTAGTTCTATATTTGGATCCAGTTCAATAAGCAAATCTTGATTTTTAACTTCTTCAATGTTAATTTCTTTTGTTTTATAACCAACAAACTGAACTACAAGTGTTTTTGCGTTATTTATGCCATCTAACGTGAAATTTCCATCCATATTGGCAGCTGTACCGATACTTGTATTTTTCCAGAAAATTGAAGCTCCGGCCAATGGAATTACTTCCCCTGAATTTTGTTTTTCTACAACTTTACCCTTTACAATTGTACCCTTTGCAAATACAATAAACGGTGCGAATAAGAGAATAAATGTTATTATTTTAATCTTCATGATAAATAATAAATTAAGCTATTATGCTGCAAATTAATATTTAAAGCAGCTGAAATTATTGTAATGTTTTAAGATTTTTGCATGCGAAATGCTACATAGTAATGTTTAAACATTATTATGCATTTTGGTAAGTGATGATGAGAAATATCAACAAATGAAAGTGCACAGCTTATTCCGATCTACCTGTAAGTAGTCATCAGGATAATCATCAGGATAACTGCACTTGTGTAAAAAGGCAGTTGTATTTGAATATGTGCTAAAAATGTTTGAGAAGAGAAGTATGGTTTCCATAGCAAGAGGAGCCTTGCTTGTTTCACTCAGTGTTGTATTTGGATTGGTTTTTAGGTATACCAAATCATAGTCACAACAAAGTTTTGAGTGGGAAATATTCTCTTCGGGGTGATGTTTTTTATTATGCGCATGTTGACTGCAACAGCAGTGACAATCGACACTATCGGAACAATCTGCATCTATAGTAAGATGAATTTCGGAGTGTTCACATGAATAACAACTGTGCTTAATGAAATGAATACCACAAAATCCTGTTAGGTAAAATCCCAACAGAATAAATGCAATTATATTTTGTAGTAATCTTTTCATTTCAACTTTGCGAAGACAAAAGTAAATACTTTTTTTTATCCTTTACGATATAAAGACAGCTAAAGATTGAAATTGGGTGAAATAGAAGTGCAGTTTTTTTGTTAAAATTTTGTTAATTGATTGATATGTAGTAAAAACGGATGCAATTTATTTTGGCATCCGTTTTTCAACTAGGCTTATATTTTTAATGCCAGCCGGTAATCATACTTTTAAAATTACTGCTTATTGATGCACCTATGGTGCAAACATACACATGTATGAACAAGAATAGAGAGAGTATAAACCCTATAATCACATGAACCAAAGCTGTAACTAATAATCCGCTTACTCCAAATAGTTGAGGAATTATTATTTCAGGAAACAGCATTGCCAGTCCGCTTGCAATTATTATTGGAAAACCGATGTACATGGCTGTTGAGTAAATAAAGCGCTGTAATGGGTTAAATTTATTTTCACTGGTAATTGGGAATGGTGGTTCTTGCTTTTTAAACATTCCAAACAAATAGAATACAGATTGATCGTATAATCTTTTAAACAATCCTTTGGCTTTCATTTTGTATTGCTTGCCATTTGAAGTAAATAAGTTGCCAAAAATAAATAAAAGGTAGTTTATACTTAACGCTATGCCGCAAATGTTATGGAGTTGAACTGATAATTCGAATGGTATTAATAGTGGATTTTCAGGATTGGAATACTGCATACTAATTCCTGTTAGCAAAAGTACAATAAATAGAGCGGCATTTAACCAATGCCAAATTCTAATCCAAATAGGATATAAGTACATTTTTCCCTGTGTCATAATGATGTTCGTTTTGTAATTCTGATAATAGCGTGAATTGCTATTCCAATCAATACCAATCCAAAAATAATTACACTTAAAAGGTTAAGGTATTTATTTCTATTTGCTCCAATTACATAAGAGTCATTTATAATTACGGCATTTAGAAAGCCACTGCCTTTTCTGGATTCGAGACTTTTATATCGATATAAACTTGCCATTAAATGGGAATTTGCAGAATGGCAGGAAGTACACTCTCTAATTGCACTATCTTTTGGCATTACAACATGGCTTACCAAAAGACTATCGGAAAGTTGTGTATGACATTCTATGCATCGAACACTTTTAAAGTGAAGTTCCTGATTAGGAAGCCAGTCGTGAGTTTTAAGAATATTGATATTTTCTCTTTCGGTTAGTAATTCGTATTTGCTAACATCTGCGTGGCACGAAAGGCATATATTATTGTCATAACTAACAGTTTCACTAATGTTTTCGCCTACGCGGGCCTGAGTTTTATAAGTATGCGGATTGTGACAACTCCAACAAGTAAATGCATCTGGCGATTTATTGTAATGCATACTTTCATAGAATGCTTCTTCTATTTCGTCGAAATGAAATTTTGCATATTCAGGATCGCCACCATGACAATCGTTACATGCATACATTAGTTCCATTCGCAGGTTACCAGCATGAGGAAATGTTTCATACTCCGGAGAATGACAATCGGTACACTTAAACATTCCATGATTAGATTGTTGATAGGCCAAAGTATCAATCATGCGGTTAGCACACATTGATTCTTTAATTTCCATACCAAAATCTTCATTCATATACTTAAATGTTCTATGTCCATGACATTTAAGGCAAGAAAGATTTTTATTGGTATCCTCTTGTGCTGTCACATTAAGGGTAAATGGCAACATGAAGCAAACCAATATTAGATTTAGTAGTTTCATATGGGTTGAGCTTTGTTATTGATATTCAGATTTTAGGATTTATACCCTTTTTTGATTCAATCACAAATTACCTTATTTCATAAATGTTCTCATGTAATTAATTACAGCCCATTGATCTTTTTTACCAGGAATTTTCTTTTCGTAGTTAGGCATTTCATCGCGTCCAATTATCGACTTGTAGAACAATTCTCCATCACTTTGTGCTTGAAATTCAGCAGTTGAAAAATCTCCCGGAAATGTTTTTAGTCTGGCTGCCTTTGGTCCGTCACCTAATCCGGTATTGCCATGGCATGAACGACAATGTTTCATGTAAACCATTTTTCCCTTATTAATGCTTGCCTTATCATTTGCTATCGGATTTTCCATTTTTTTATATTCTGCAGGAATTTCCCAAGGGGCTGCTTTTTTCTGTTGTTGAGCAAACGAAAAACCTATTAATGCAATCGCAACTACGATAAAAATTTTCAATGTTTTCATAATCAAATATTTTAAAATAAGCAACTTAGAATCTAACCAATATATTAAATCCTAATAGAAAATCCCCATCACTAATTTTGTTTTTATTGAATAATGTATTCCGTTGTGGGGTTATTCCTTCATAGTTAGACATAAATACCTGGAATACATGGGTACTGGTTCCAATTTCTATACCAAAAGATAAATTTGCCTCAGGGTCATTTTCATCAGACTTATATTCTCTCATGTCATCAATGTTTAAGGGCTGATCGTATTCGAAATATACAGACATTGATGGAGTTACTTTTGCTCTACCTGCAAGAGAAAGAGCAAATTTATCATGTTCAACAAGAGAATCGGTTTTATTGAAATGGGTAAAACTAGGCCCAAACTGTAATGATATATTATCGTTGAATTTATGAGCAACTAAAACTTGAGAGAAATAGGCTAATCTATCAGAGAAAGAATAATCATTGCCAAAAACAGATTTATCCTGAGAATTAATTGCCAGATTTCCATAAAGAGCAACGGATACCGGAATTGAATTCGATTCAGTTTGATTTAAAACTCTGTACTTTCCATGAAACTCTTGCAATTTAAATTCTTTGGTGTATCCATATCCTACCATAAAATTTTGAGTTATACCATAATTAAGTCCCATGCGAATGTTCGAACTTGCATAAATTCCAAAAACATCTTCCAATCCGTTTTCGATTAAACCAAACCTGTGTTGTATATGAAGTTCAAATTCTCCTGCAAAAGGAGTTTCAATAGTTTGGGTTTCGGCAAGTAAGCCTGTTTCAAAAGTTCCACTAACCGGATCATTGGCAAATTCATCGGTTTGTGCATGTGAACCCAAAGAATTTCCTAAAATAAAAGTAATAACAAATAGGCCTGCAAGAAAAGGAGGTAAAATGTTTTTGTTTCCCTTTATTCTAATATGTTGTGTTTGCATAGTTTGTAGTTTTTATACGATTTTATAGACTAAATTACTTACACGTATAATGCCGATAGATTGCTTACACTCAATTATAAACGACTTGAAATGAGTGAGTAAATGGAGCAACCAATCGGTATTAGTCGTTATTAGCACCTCTGGTTATCCATTCAAGAATTAACTGCTTTTCTGTAGCAGAAGCCCTTGTACTATGAGATCCTTCGAACAGAATGGTGTATATCTCACTTTCAGAAGGATTTTCGGTATTTATATAACCACCATTGGTAAGAGAATTGTAAACATTGGACTCTCTCAAATCAGGATCAATTCCACCATCGTGACAATCAATACAATTGGATGTAAAAATTGGAATAATGTCGTCGCTAAAAGAAACTTCCTGACCTGGCGGAATAACAACTTCGTCAAACTCAATTGTGTTGTACTCACAAGAGACAAAGCAGAGCAGTGTCGCTAAAATCGTTATAAGATGTACAAATTTGCTCTTTTGCATGATATTGGGATTTTAGGTTATGAACTGTTTAGGATTAATAAAGGTTTTTCGCTATCTCTTAAAGGTAAAGATTTGACTAGTCTACAGCCATTTCACGATGGCGAGATTTGTTTTATGAGAAAAAGGAATTTATCTAATTCAAATCGATATTTGTCAATAAATAACTAGGCTTATGCCTCTTATTTTTTTATATTTAAGTAACTCAGCAAAACCTATAAAATAACCCCTTAAAATTTTAATCTCTGCTATGGCAAAATTTACTAAAACTGACAATTGCAAGGACTGTGTGGATTGTAATAAAAAAATCCCTCTATTTCAACTTCTTTCCAGGTCTGAACTCGAAGAGCTTAATACGAGTAGATATGAAGTGAAATTTAAAACTGGAGAAACGATTTTTAAACAAGGAACTTCGGCAACTCATTTGTTAATTCTAACATCCGGATTGGCAAAGTTTTATGTAGAAGGTGTTCAGGAAAAACAGTTGATTATCAGAATAATTAAACCTTGGGAAATTGTTGGACAAGCTTCTTTGTATTTTGACAATCGACATCATTATTCTATTGCTGCTTTGGATGATTGTACGGCTTGTTTTATCGAAATAGAATCTTTTAAAAAAATGATTCGACAAAATTCGGATTTTGCAGAAGAATTCATTAAGAAATGCACTCAGAAAGGCATTTATTCATACGAGAAAATGGTTAGTTTATCTCAAAAGCAAATGCATGGCAGAATTGCGGATGGGCTTTTGTACCTTTCGAAGAAAATATATGAAAGTAATAGTTTTTCATTGCATTTGTCTCGACAAGATATTGCTGATTTAACTGGCATGTCGAAAGATAGTGCCATTAGGATATTGAAAGAGTTTCATCATGAAGAAATAATTGAATTAGATGGTAGAAAATTGAATGTGCTTAACACTGAACAGTTGGAACGAATAAGCGAAACAGGATGAAAAACGAGAGCTTTTGCTCTCGTTTTAACTCTGAGTTGATATCAGGTTAATAAGTTTTTTTATCATAGCCTGTATACTACGTTTATCTTGATCCTGTAAAAATAATTACATTGGTATGCTAAGAAACTGTTTGCATTTTATCCTTTGGTTTATTTTGGCGACTTAAGCACTCAGTCGGCTGCAAAAATTCTTTAAATAACTAAGGCTATTCGCATCATTTTTCCTTTGTCTGAGTACTTCATTCATCAAAACTAATCCTCAAAAACAAAATTTAAACAGTTTCTAAGAGAGTATTGTTCCGATTACCCATAACAAAGAGCAAAACTTTCGGTTTTTATGCTTTCAACTCTAAAAAATTTTTCTCGATAACTTCTTTATTTAAACTTTTGCCAATAATTACGATTTTCGATTCTCTTTTTTCATCCTTTTCCCAAGCTTTACCAACAGTAGCTTGAATTTGAGTATGAACAGATTGCAGAATAATTCTGTTGTCAACCCCGGCAAGATTTAAAATTCCTTTTACCCTAAAAATGGTATCCTGATTGAATTGAAGGAATGCATCGAGCCACATGCCAATTTTCATCTGATCTAAAGGTTCATGGCACTTAAATAGCATATTTTGTATTCCATGAGTATTTTCAGAAGCATGATTCTGTTTTATTTCTAATCCTAAAATATACTGAAACACATTGTTGGGTTTGTATGAAAATCGATCAAGTAAATTAATATTATCAACTTTAGAGAATTCACACTTTACAATTTCTGCATGCTGATTTTGAGCATTTACCAACTTTATAACCGATTCTTCATCTTGTTTATTTACCAGATCTAATTTGTTGAGAAGTATTACATCGGCTACTGCCATTTGCTTTGACAATACTTCTTCTTTATGCAAATCGGAATTTGCATTTTTAGCATCAACCAAACAAATTACACTATCCAGATCGAATTGATTTTTAACAATTGGATCGCTGATAAAAGAGGCTAAGATACTTCCAGGGTCTGCAATTCCTGTTGTTTCTATTAGCAAATGATTGAAATCATGTTTCGATTCGACTAACTTTTGAAGAACAACAAACAATTCCTGATTCAGGTTACAACAGATACATCCGTTACTTAGCTCAAAAATATCTTCAGATTGAATGTTTTCAACAAGTGAGGAATCAATATTTTCCTCTCCAAACTCATTTTCAATTATCGCAAACTTTTTGTCAGGATAATCGGCAATAAGATGATTTAATAAGCTGGTTTTTCCTGCTCCTAAAAAACCTGTTATAACTGTAACCGGTATTTTTTTCATGTTCATTAAAACTTCTCCCAGTGTACAATTTCTTCTAACGATTTGCGCTTTTTTGCAGGCATTTTATCATCATTAGGGTAGCCTAAAGATAAAATTGCTATTGGTTCAATATGATCTGGCAATTGAAAAAAATCTTTGCACTTTTCAACATAGAAATTACAAATCCAACAAGTTCCCAATCCCAATTCAGTAGCCTGTAAAGTCATGTGATCGATAGCGATTGATGCATCAATATCGGTATGATCTTTACCATC
>JAOARS010000001.1 GCA_025210415.1 Marinifilum sp.
CATTATTCTTCTGCTATTTTAAGTTTACACTTCATTAAAAAATTGCGCCGTAACTCTGCTATGCCTTAATTTTTTAACTTGTCTAAACTCAAAATATTCAAAACAATTTAACGCTCATTCCAAAATAAAATTGGTATAATAATTATTATTTGAACTTATTGAGCAACTAAATTTAATCTGTTATCGATATTTGGAATTTGCCTTATTTTTCCTGACTTCAGGAAGAATTTGGCTGTGTTTAAAATGCTTTGTTTATCGCTGTTTTCCCAACCTAAAATCCAATTTAGGCGAGTTATGCAAACCCTTTCGTCTTTTTGTTCTAAGCCTATGTACTTGGCGGCAATTTTTGTTGCTTCGTCCGGATTTTCGTTTATAAATTGGTTTGCTTTTTTTAAGGCATCAACAATTTGTTTTGCCATTTCTTTTTTTGTAGCTATCGTATTGTTTTTTGCCACTAGTATGTGGGGAGAATGATTTTGGGGATTACTTAAGTTTGCCAATTCATGAACCTTATCCTGACACAATTTTTCTACATTTAATCCCCACGGTTCACTTCCGGCAATAGCATCGAGCTGTTCGCTTTTCATAGCTTCCGGCATATTAGATGGATTCATTGGGATAAGTTCTACATCATCTGATTTCAAATCATTATTATCTAACCATGTAAATAGTGCTGCATGTGTACTTGATCCTATTTGAACACCAATTTTTTTCCCTTTTAAATCTTTCACATTTTTAATTATTTTATTAGTTACAAGGCGGTGAATTTTTTCTCCTTTGGCATACCTGGTAAGAATGGAAGTGTTTTTGTTTTTCGATAGAAGAATCACTGTAGGACCATCACCCATAGCAGCCATATCAGCATCTCCCAAGGTCATTGCTTCGGCAGCATTTATACCGGATTTAACGGTAATTGCTTCAACATTTTCGCCAAAATAGCCCAAATGGTTTGCAATGATAAATGATTCGTAGTTTACTTTTTTAGGAAAAACGAGTTTAAGTTTCTGATCTTGTTTTGAACAGGCACTAAAAAAGAATAAGATGGATACTAGGCTTGCTAGTGTTTTAGTAAAATTTTGAAATTTCATTGCGTAGGTGTTTACGTAGTTCTACAATATCTTTTGAAAACAGATCGCGCGGACGAGGCAAATCTATATTTTGTTCTAAATGAATCTTTCCAGGATCGGGGCTCATTAAAATAATGCGATCGGCAAGAAAAAGTGCTTCCTCTAATGAGTGTGTTACCAAAACAAAAGTTTTCTGCTCTTTTTCCCAAAGATTTAATAAATAGTTGTCAAATTTGTTTTTAAGTATTTCATCCATAGCCGCAAAAGGCTCGTCAAGAAACACGATGTCAGGATTTAAAGCCAATACACGAGCCAACTGTGTTTTTTGTTTCATTCCACCCGAAAGCTGATGGGGATAAAGTTTCTCAAAGTTTTCGAGTCCTGCCAACTTTATTTTTTCAGCAACAATTTCTTTTCGGGTTTGTCTGGGATATTTTTGAAAAATTAATCCCAGTTCAATGTTCTCTTCAACCGTTTTCCACGGATAAAGCGATGGTTCTTGAAAAATCATACTACATCCGTTGACTTCTTTATCCACAATTGTATCGTTATAAATAACTTTGCCAATGTCAGGGATAACTATTCCGGACATTATTTTTAATAAGCTGGTTTTCCCGCATCCGCTGGGGCCAATAATACATACGAACTCGTTTTGCAAGATTGATAGAGAAATATTTTGTAAACTGTAATTTTCTCCCGATTTGTTTTTCCAGGTTTTATGTATGTTTTGTAATTCCAGGTACATATATTTAGTCGATATTATTCTTTATATCCATATTTTTCACGCAGGTGTTTTTCTATGTTTTTGAATACCAATTTTTCTGCTACCAAGCCTATGCTAACGATAATAAGAATAGAAATGAATGAGGAGGTATAATCGAGTGACCAACGCGACTGAATAATAATATATCCCAAGCCTAACCCTTTTCCAACTATCATTTCTGCAGCAATTAGCACTCGCCAGGAACTTGCAAGGGCAATGCGCATTCCGTCAACAATATGAAATACAGATGAAGGTAGTAGTACATGTTTAAACAGCATGACTTTATTTGCTCCCATATATGTTGCAGTATTGATCAAATCTGGTGATGTATCTCTAATTCCCGATGATGTTGTTATAATAATTGGTATTATCCCAAGAATAAAAATCATAAATAGGGTAGAGGAGCTTCCTAATCCAAAAAGTAATAAGGCTATTGGTATCCAGGCAAGACCAGGAACAAGTTGTATTGCATATACAAATGGTATAAATAACTTATATAATATTGGATAAATACCGAGTAAAAAACCCAATAGTATACCAATAAGAACAGCAATTAAATAAGCAAAAGCCCATCTTCCCAAACTTGTAAAGGTGTGTTGAAAGATTGAATAATCGTATATCTTTTCTCCTTTTAAATTTTTAAGTAAACCTTTAAGAGTTGATAGCGGGGTAGGAAAATCTACTTCTCGAATTTCAGAAACCAAATAAGCTACCAGAAACCAAATAAGAAAAATAATTATCAGAGAACTTATGCTTATAATGTTTTTTTTCATTGATTTTTAGTTTCAGTTTAGATATAATAAACCAAATCGCAACTAAATTTTTGATGATATAGTGATCCTCCTTTGGCAATAATAGGAATTTCAATTCTGGACTTAAAAATAAAATTCTTCAGGATTTTCCAATCAACACCTAATGAATTCACCAGTTTGTATGATTGAGATTCATTAACTTTATGATCATTTAAATCGTGAGATTTGAATTTGTGCATATACTTGGTGATTCCGTACAATTGAATATGCCACAATTGATAGTTTTGTTTTAGTAAGATTTTAAATTCATCACCAGGATTAAAGTTTGCATCATTTTTTGTTGTAATTGCATATTCTGATTTTATGTGAGTACGCCATTTTCCATACCATTTGGTTGAGAAGATTTCACCTAATAATACGTCAATGCTTCCATCGGCAAAAGGGTTATTAATGGTCGATTTGGTTGGAAAACGAAATGCACCAACTAGGTTAATACCTGTTTTTTTACCAGAGGCAGGAAAAAGTGCATAGCGTGTCATCAAAAGAATTTCATTAAAGTAAGTATTGGATATGTGATTTTGAACCTGACTATAAATAGGGAATTGTGCAAAAACTGATAATTTATTATTAATACCATATCCTAACATTGGCAGATACATATTTCTTACTTTCTCTTTGTCTGATGTTAAATCCTTCCAATCGTTCATACTCCAGTCATATTTTTCTTTAATTTCAAAATGTTGGTACCGAACAAAGGTGCAAACTTGTTTTTTTCTAAGCGGGTTTGCACTAAACATGGTTGTTTGGGCGAATAGTTGGAATGGAAGTAGTAAAACAATTACAGTGAGAGATTTAATTAAAAAAATCATTTTTGGTGTCATAAATATTTTTACAATGTTACACTTTTAATAGACTTATGACACTTAAAATTTGGTTTTAGGTGAAGCAGTGTGAAATATATCACACTTATAAGTTGACAGTTTTTAAGGCAATACACCTTGGAATGAATTGCAATATAATCTTTTAAATTATAACACTTAACGTTTTATTTTCCTGCTTATCTAAAAAATATAATTATTCCCATAAGCTTGAGTTAATATCCGCAATTATAGCTATATATTTGTCTGTAATAGGGAATAATTAACTATTAACCTGATTTCGATAAAAATATGGTCACAGCTTGAATTGATTTTGAGTAGAAATTTTCTCAATATTTCGAAGGAATATCGAGATATTTCAAGGAAATTTATGCCAAAATCAATCAAATTCTTTGAAAAAGTCATTTTCATCCAATCTTTACTTTAAAAATCTTTCAAAATACCCTGGTATTCTTTCTTGATTTTTAAAGTAAATCTTGAACAAATCTGATTTTCTGTGATGGATATTTTTAATTGAACTCAGATTATTAATACAGATACAATATGAACACAAAAAAGTTAAGAAGTATGAGAAGAATTTTTACATTAACTCTTCTTGTTTTATGTACTGTGTGGCAGGCTACAGCACAGGTAAATTATCAATCGCGAGAAGAAATTCCGGCAAAGTACAAATGGAATTTTAGCGATATCTACGAAAATTGGGAGGCTTGGGAAACAGATTTTAAAGCCATTTCAAAAGATATGGAGCAAATTCAGACTTTCAAAGGTAAATTGAGTGAGAGTTCAGAGAATTTGGCTAAACTTTTGGCAGTTCAGGAAAGTTTGATGAAGAAAGCTTACAAAGTTTATCAATTTGTTTCTTTCCAAAGTACAGTTGATCAGAAGAATATGGAGTTAATGGCAAAACTTCAACAGGTTCAATTGTTATTTTCTCAGTTTGGAGTTGCTACTGCATGGATTTCGCCGGAAATGATTCAGATTCCTGAGGAAACAATGAAAAAATGGATTGCAACTAATCCTGCATTAAAAGATCACAAGTTCGATTTAATGGATATGTATCGCCTTCAGAAGCATGTTTTAAGTGAAGAAATGGAACAATTGCTTTCTTATTATTCGCAAGTAACAGGAACTGCAGGTAAGGTTTTTACTGCTTTATCAACAGCTGATATCGAATTTGAGGAAGTAGAATTGTCGGATGGTAAAAAGGTGCAAATTACTCCAGGAGTATACTCACAAATCGTAACAAACAATCTTAATCAGGAAGATCGTAAAAAAGCTTACGAAACATTATACGATGTTTATTATAAAAACAAAAATACCTACGCTGCCATTTATAATGGTATTGCTCAGGCAAACTGGGCTGCGGCACGTGCTAAGAATTATGAATCTTGCCTTGATGCAAAACTGGAGGGAAATAACATTCCTAAAGATGTGTATTTGAATTTAATTAAAACGGTAAAGGAAAATACAGCTCCGGTACGCAAATACATTGAGCTTAGAAAAAAGGTTCTTGGCCTTGAAAAATACTATGGTTTCGATGGATCTATCAGCTTGACTGATTTCAACAAGAATTATCCATACGAAGAAGCAGTTGAAGTTGTAACAGAATCTGTTCTGCCATTGGGTAAGGAATATCAGGCTAAGTTAAAAAAAGCAACCGAGAGTGGATGGTTAGATGTTTATGAAAACCCTGGCAAAAGAACAGGTGCTTTTTCGGCTGGTGTATATGGTGTTCATCCTTACATGTTGTTGAATTATGATGAGACCTTGAATTACGTATTTACTTTGGCGCATGAACTGGGACACACTATGCACACAACGCTTTCTAACGAAAATCAGCCATTTACAACTCATGCTTACACAATTTTTGTTGCAGAGGTAGCTTCTACATTTAATGAGCGTTTGCTTTTGGATCATATGATGAAAAACACCAAAGATCCTAACGAGAGAATTGCATTGTTAACTCAGGCTATTGAAGCTATTATTGGAACTTTTTATGCTCAAACAATGTTTGCTGATTACGAATATCAGGTTCATACTATGGTAGAGCAAGGAAAACCTGTAAATGCTGAAATATTGACTAATGTATGGGGAAGTATCGCAAATGAATATTATGGCGATGCAACAGAAAAAACGAAGTATTCAAATTATCCGTGGACTAGAATTCCTCATTTTTATAACTCTCCGTTTTACGTATATCAGTATGCTACTTGCTTTGCTTCATCAGCTAAGTTGTACAAAGATGTAATGGAAGGGAATAAGAAAGATAGAAAAGCTGCGTTGGAAAGATATCTTACATTGTTGAAATCTGGTGGTAATGATTTCCCAATGGAACAGTTGAAAAAAGCAGGAGTTGATTTGTCGAAGCCTGAAACCATTATGGCTGTTATCAATCAATTGGATGTATTGGTAGACCAGTTAACTGTTGAACTGGAAAAAAATTAGAAAATTTAATCGATGCAATTAGTAAAAAGGGTGCCAAATACTTTTTGGACACCCTTTTTTGCAATTATCCCGGATTATGTATTAACCTAATTTCGATTAAAACTATTGTCACAGTTTGCACTGATTTTGAGTAGAAAATTTCTCAAATTTCCGAAGGAATATCGGGATATTTCGAGGGGATTTGAGGAAATTTATGCCAAAAGCAGGCAAATTCTTTGAAAAAATCATCTTCATCCAATCTTCACTTTAAAAACTCTTCAAAATATCCTGATTTTCTGTGATAGATATTTTTAATCGA
>JAOARS010000122.1 GCA_025210415.1 Marinifilum sp.
CACTGATTTTCTTTGAAGTTGATCGGTTTATAACTTTTATACCATTTTGAAAATGAAGTAAGCTATATTGATTATTTGGTATAATGCCGATGTAATAATGGCTGAGCCTTTCGAGTGAAACGTAGATAAGGCTCATTTCATTATACAATCGGTATTATTTGTTGAGACAATAGCATAAAGAATCCCATCAGAAATGAATTCCAATGGGATTTATAATTTTTTGAATAAGCATTAATAGTTCGTTAGTTTCTAATCATTAGTTTAATTTACAAGATGCTCAAATAAGAACTTATTCCGAAATCACACCTCGAAAACATAAATCGCTATCAACCTAACAGTTAAAAACCATTCATTGTATTATTGCTTTTTTGCTCGAATTTGGCTGAAACCAATATTTAAAGCTTTCTGGAAATAGCGCAAGCTTTTCATTTCTTTGTGATTTACCAATGATAGAGAAAGGCCTTCTTTGCCAGCACGAGCCGTTCTTCCGCTTCGGTGTGTGTAGTATTCTTCTTTATCAGGCAACTGGTAATGTACTACAAAAGCCAATCCTTCAATATCAATACCACGAGCAGCCAAATCGGTTGCAACCAAAACTCTCAGTTTCTCGTTTTTAAATGCACGCATTACTTTGTTACGCTCTATTTGCTTTAAGTCACCATGAATGGCGTCAACCTTTACCTTTTGCGACTGCAGTTGTTGATTCAGCTTTTGAGCAGCTTCTTTGGTTTTACAGAAAACAACCCCCCTGGCTTTAATATCTGATTTCAGAAATTGCATCAGTACTGAAAGTTTCTCAGCATCATCGCACAAAACAAACTGGTGTTTAATGTTCTTGTTCACCACATTCTTTCCGCTTACTTCAATTCTGTGTGCCGTTTTAGAAATGTGTCGCTTAATAATCTGCTTGATTCCTTGTGGCATAGTAGCCGAAAACAACCACTTGTTCTCCACTCTCGAAAGATAGGTAAGGATTTCGTTCAACTGATCCTTAAATCCCATACTCAACATCTCATCAGCCTCATCAAGAATAACTGTTTTAACATGAGTCAAGTCAACAGCTTTTTTCTTCACCAATTCAATCAACCTGCCAGGAGTAGCAACAATAATTTGTGTTGGCCGACGCAAATTTGCAATCTGCTTTTCGATTGGAGCACCTCCGTAAACACATTCCGTAAAAGTCTTTTCGGTATGCTTGGTAAATTTGAACAACTGCTTGGCAATCTGTAAGCCAAGTTCACGTGTTGGACAAAGAATTAATCCTTGTACTTTTTCCACCTTTGAATTTACACGGTGCAACAATGGTACACCATAGGCTGCAGTTTTACCAGTTCCCGTTTGTGCCTGTCCAATTAAATCGGTATCAGTATTCAACAAAACCGAAATTACTTCTGATTGTATTTGTGTAGGATTAATAATTCCTAATTCATTTAATCCCTTAACAATATTCTTATTTACACCTAGTTCCTTAAAAGTTTCCAAAGCTATAATTTTTGATGTGGTTGCAAAAATAGTATAAACAATTCGTAATTATTAATTATAAATGATGAATTATGCGAAATCTGTTAATCGTTTGTTAAGGACAAAAAACTTTTCTTGTCAAAAGAGTATAATTTCTTAGCTTTGATAATAGAATAATGCCACACCATATGCAATTGAAGAAATTAGGACATATTATATTGGTGTTACTCTTGCTGATCTCAACAGCAGGAGTAAGTATCAATAAGCATTATTCGGGCGGAGAACTCTTCTCTACCGCAATTTTTGTTAAAGCTGAACCCTGCTGCGAAATTCCTTGCGGATGTTGTGATGAAAGTTCAGAATTAATTAAAGTTGAAGCTGATTATTTAGCTTCGGCCCATGAATTATTTGAAATTGCACAATTCGATTTGTTATTCGCTTATGTTGCAGTACCCGCAATAATCGAAACAGCAGCAAGTTTAAATATCTTTCTTGTTGAGGATTCTCCTCTTCCATTGCCTGATTTATGTGTGATGAATCAGGTTTTCCGCTTATGAAATAATCAATTAAGAATTACGAATTTTTAATTACGAGTCAATCGTGACGATACAGTGTACACGAATCTCTCGCGACATAACCCATGCCATCATTAATTATTCGTAGTTCAAAATAATTCGTCATTCGTAATTATTAATTCGTAATTAATTATTTCATGTTGAATAAAATCATAAAGTTCTTTTTAGAGAACAAGCTAATTACGACCATACTTTTGGTTGTATTTATTGCCTGGGGAATAATTACATCACCATTTCCCTGGAAGATTGATTTTTTGCCAAAAGATCCGGTGGCCGTTGATGCCATTCCTGATATTGGAGAAAATCAACAAATTGTATTTACAAAGTGGATGGGTCGCTCGCCACAAGATATAGAGGATCAGATTACCTATCCGTTAACAACATCATTATTGGGAATTCCTGGTGTAAAAACCATACGCTCCTCCTCCATGTTTGGATTTTCGAGCATTTACATCATTTTCGATGAAGGAATAGAGTTTTATTGGAGTAGATCAAGAATTCTTGAAAAGCTGAACTCTTTACCACAAAACCTTCTTCCGAAAGATGTACAACCAACACTTGGACCAGATGCAACAGCTCTAGGACAAATATTCTGGTATACACTGGAAGGGCGAACTCCTGAAGGAGATGTAACAGGAGGTTGGGATCTGCAGGAATTGCGTAGTGTTCAGGATTTTCAAGTGAAGTATGCTTTGGCTTCCGCCGATGGAGTTTCAGAAGTTGCATCTATAGGTGGCTTCGTGAAAGAATATCAGGTTGATGTTGATCCGGCAGCCATGCAAGCCCATAATGTGAACCTTATGCAGGTAATGAATACAGTTAAGAAGTCAAATCTGGATATTGGTGCACGAACCATTGAGATCAATCAAGCAGAATATTTTGTACGAGGCATTGGCTATGTGAAACAATTGGCCGATCTGGAAGAGGCTGTAGTTAAAGTAACTAACAACACTCCTGTACGAATAAAGGACATTGCTAAGGTAAACTATGGGCCATCGGACAGAAGAGGTGTATTGGATAAAATGGGTGCCGAAGTTGTAGGCGGTGTTGTTGTTGCTCGCTATGGAGCTAATCCTTTGGAGGTGATCAACAATGTTAAAGCCAAAATTGAGGAGCTTTCGGTTGGATTACCGGAGAAAGAACTGGCTGATGGTAGCATCTCCAAATTGACTGTTGTACCATTCTACGATCGTACCCAGCTGATTTATGAAACCTTGGGAACATTGGAAGATGCTTTAACTCTGGAAATCATCATCACCATTATTGTCATCATTATTATGGTATTAAATTTAAGAGCCAGTGTTTTAATATCAGCCTTAATTCCCATAGCTGTGCTAATGACTTTTATTGCCATGCGCTATTTCCATATTGATGCCAATATTGTTGCCCTTTCGGGGATTGCCATAGCCATAGGAACCATTGTTGATGTTGGAATTGTACTGTCTGAAAATATGATTCGACATTTGGAAATGAAGAATCCTGATAAGAACCTAAAACAGGTAATATACGAAGCAACTATCGAAGTGGCTCCCGCAGTTATTACAGCAGTCCTTACTACCATCATTAGTTTTATTCCTGTATTTACCATGGAGGCTGCCGAAGGGAAATTATTCAGGCCATTGGCATTCACAAAAACATTCGTGTTGTTTGCAGCTCTTCTGGTTGCAATTATTATTCTACCTGCAATGGCACATTGGTTATTTGCCATTAAAACAGAAAAAAGAAAAATTCAAATTGCACTCAATACATTACTAATAATCATTGGAATTTATATTCTCTTTGCGCCTTCTGCATGGATGGGAATCACCCTAATTATTTTAGGCGGAATAAATCTTACAAGTCAATTTTATCAGGAATATCAAAAGCATTTATTCAAAGCCAATCTGTTTGTGATTGCTTTGGCAGTTTCATTCCTGCTTGCTCGTGAATGGTTGCCATTGGGCGCATCCAACTCTTTGTTTGCAAATTTTTTATTTGTGATTATCAGCATTACATTATTACTATCCGTATTCCTTGTATTTATTCGATTTTACCAAAGAATTCTCTCTTGGGCCTTACGCTACAAGTTCTTGTTTTTATCAGTGCCTTCACTTCTTGTTCTTTGGGGAATCATCATTTGGTTAGGATTTGGAAATACATTTGGCTTTGTTGCTCGTGGATTAGATAAAATAGGACTCAATATTACCTCCACATCCGTTTGGCAAAACATGTATCACAAATATCCTGGCATTGGAAAAGAATTTATGCCGGCTCTTGATGAAGGCTCTTTCTTGTTAATGCCAACTTCGATGCCTCATGCGGGAATTGAGGAAAATAAAAGGGTTTTAAAGCTGTTGGATATGGCAGTTGCCAATATTCCTGAAATAGATATGGTGGTTGGTAAATTAGGTCGTGTTGAATCTGCTTTAGACCCTGCTCCTATCTCCATGTACGAGAATGTAATCAACTACAAGAGTGAATACAAAACGGATGAGTACGGAAAAAGAATTCGATTTGCCGTTGATGATGATGGAAATTTTATAAAGGACGAAAAGGGAGAATTAATTCCTGATGAGTTTGGAGAGTATTACCGCCAATGGCGCGATCATATCAAATCTCCTGATGATATCTGGCAAGAAATTGTGAATGCAACTAAAATACCAGGTGTAACATCGGCACCTAAACTTCAGCCAATCGAAACCCGCCTGGTGATGCTGCAAACTGGTATGCGTGCACCAATTGGTATTAAAGTATCAGGGAGTAATCTGAAACAAATTGAAGGATTTGGTTTGCAATTGGAAAAAATTGTGAAGGATGTTCCTGGCGTGAACGATGCATCGGTTTTTGCTGAAAGAATGGTGGGTAAACCATATATGGAAATCAGAATTGACAGAAAAGCCATTGCCCGATTTGGATTGCAAGTGGAGGATGTACAAAAACATCTGTCAGTTGCAGTTGGTGGAATGACTTTAACAAATTCGGTTGAAGGAAGAGAACGATATCCTATTCGAGTGAGGTATCCTCGTGAATTGAGAAATGATCCTGACCTGCTAAAAAAGATTCTGATTCCAACAAAGATGAGTAAATCTATTCCTTTAGAAGATTTAGCAACCATTGAATATGTACAAGGTCCACAGGTTATAAAAAGTGAAAATACCTTTCAGATTGGATATGTAATTTTCGATAAAGAAGAGGGATATTCCGAAATTGATATTGTAAATGCAACACAAACTTATATTTCTGATAAAATCGAAAGTGGTGATTTAAAAGTGCCTGCTGGCGTTAGCTATAAATTTACAGGAAACTACGAAAATCAGATTCGTGCAGAAAAACGATTGGGAATTGTAATTCCGCTTGTTCTGGTTATTATTTTCCTGATATTGTATTTTCAATTCCGTGGTATCGCTCCTACTTTAATGGTATTTAGTGGTATTGCAGTAGCATTTGCTGGTGGATTTATCATGATTTGGTTTTATGGACAAGATTGGTTTTTGAACTTCTCAATCTTTGACATCAGCCTCCGGGAATTATTTCAGATACACCCTATTTATTTGAGTGTTGCCGTTTGGGTAGGATTTATCGCTTTATTTGGTATCGCTACCGATGATGGTGTGATAATGGCTTCCTATTTAGAACAGGTTTTCGAAAAGAACAAACCTAAAACAAAAGAGGAAATCAGGCAATCGGTAATCGAAGCAGGTTCGAAAAGAATTCGTCCATGTTTGATGACTACTGCCACTACCCTTTTGGCACTATTGCCAATATTAACCTCCACGGGTAGAGGCTCTGATGTAATGATACCAATGGCGATTCCTGCTTTTGGAGGCATGGCAATTGAATTAATTACTCTATTTGTGGTACCAGTTTTATATGCCATGTATAAAGAATTCAAACTGAAGAAAGGAGGTTTGGTATGAGATTTTTAATAAATACCGGACAATTTGATCTAATCAAATTCCCCCTTTCAAGGGGGATTAAGGGGGATGTTAAGTCCAAACTCAAACACTCCCCTTTGTCCCCTCTCAAGAGGGGAATCACCACAACCTTGTTAATTACACTAGTGTTTTTCACAAGCAATATCAGTTCTCAATCGTTAAATAAAGATTTACAAACTCATATTGAGTATGCCATTACCAACAATCCGGA
>JAOARS010000123.1 GCA_025210415.1 Marinifilum sp.
GTATTTCTGATTGTGCTTATGCTTTAGTGGAAGCATAGTCTAGTGCTTTTATTTTTTAGGTTTGTTTGGAGGTGGTCCTTTTAGGGCTGCCTCTTTTTATGCAAATGATCTTGTTTATAGGAATATTAATGAGATGTCTTAATAAAATGAACCCTTGCAAAGGTTTAAACACAAAAATCCCTCTAATTTGTCTTTGGATAGGCTAGAGGGATTTTTTGTGAAGTAGGTATGGGATTATTTTCCGATACAGAAAGTAAACAATTAGGGATTACTGAAAAACATCTAAGCGATCATTCTTTGATTTAAGGTGATATTATTGAAAACAGGTATAACACCTTCCTTTAGTTCATAATTTTGTCTTCCAATGAATCGTGTTAGAGATATCAATCTTAGAGTTGATAAGTTTAGATTTTTAAATGATGGATCATAAAAGGCGATGTCTTCTCTTATACTGTTTTTTGTAGAGTTTTATCTAATATGTTAGTGCGACAAATCCTAATATAGTAAGAGAAGAACTTGTCTATAAACCTAAGATGATAAACAAGTTCTTTGCTGTTTGAAACTTAGAAAAGACTTTATTGTTAGTTTTTTTCTATGCTAGAAGAGAAATATTTAATTAAATTTGACAATTGATACTAAATTTCTATTAAAATCTGTGTGAGTTGAGTTACATTGCGTTAATGTCCACAAGGAATCGATTCAAATTACTTGTCAATCGAAGTTTAAAATCTGTTGTGAATCAATCTGTTTTACCCGATAAAATTATAATAGTTAATGATGGAAGATTATTTTCATCTGATGAGTTGTCTGAGATAAGACATTTGTTAACCAATATTTATTTTATAATATTAAACACTATGGGTGGGATTTACAGCAACTTGGTTTATTAATGACGATTCTTTTCAGTTGTCTAATGGAAAGAATCCTAAAAAGAAAATAGGAACTCTTAAGGAAATTAAATCAATGAATTTTTGGAAGGAAGATTATGCTTTGATATACCCAAAAGTACCTTCTGAAAAAAATAATTCTGTAATTACTAAAAAAGAATGAAACACAAATCGCATCAAGGTAAAATACATCATCCTGACAGGTATTCTAAAATCCCTTATGATTTAGCAGATTTAGAAAGAGTTATTGTTCAAATGCCAGATGAAACTTGTATAAGAACACTGGATTTAACCGAAGAAAATAATTACAATCCGGTATTAAAAAGAAAACTATTTAAAGAAGTAAATGAAAATCGGGTTGTAATTGCAGGATGGACGCATCATAAATGGCTTATAGGGACAGGTATTGGGTCTTTTTTGTTTGTCGCATTTTTTCAGTATGTATTTAATTATCTTTTTATTTGGCCAGTTTGGTTATTAATAGGTCTGCCTTCTTTATGGGTATTTTATCTGGGGATTAAATTACCCAAAGAAAATACCATTGCATTTCATAGAGATAGAGGATTGTTAGAATTACCTGGTGCGTTATGGGATCCTCCGGTTATACAGAAATTTGATGATGCATACATTCGTTTTTCAAAAGACGGAGGCAGTTATACAAATCAATTTGAATGGAGCATTTACATGCACCGATATCATAAGGCAGGATTTAAAAATATGGGTGTGGCTCTTGGGCGTTGGTCTAAAGGTCGTTGGGAAACTTGGAGTTTCTGGGTATGGTATATGGACAAGAACCGTCCATTACCTCCAGGTAGTGCTTTTGACGAGTTTAGAAAAGCTGATTTTGATCGCAGAAAATCAGAAGGCTTTCCTCCGCCTTTATACAAAAGCCGAATTCCTACACCTGAATCAACACCTGAACAGCAAGCTGAAAGAGAATTATATTGGAAGGATGTTGATTATATGGTCCCTTGATAGTATTGAATGCACCAAAAGTTGTTGTATTAGTAGGAGGTAAATTTACTAATACTAGTCCTATGTATTATAAAATAATTTAAGTCATCATGTTATTTGAAATTTCAACATCCCCAACTAAAATAAAAATTAACAACTACATAAGTGTAAATGAGGAAGTTCTTGAACTTAAAGACCCCTCTTTTATTGGTCCTCTGTTTTGGTGTTTTGTTTCACTACCATTTCTGTTTTATTTTCTATGGCAAGTGTTGTACAATAATCAATTTTCATTTTTTTATAAGATACCATTAATACTATGTTTATTCGTATTTATATCATGCGGTTTAACTGTAATTTTCATGCCTAAAAAAAAGCTAACTTTTTTCCGCACTAAAGGAATGGTCTTTTTTAGAGATTCAAAGCGAAGGAAAGAAGCATCAGTAGATTTTAACACTTTGAAATTTTCAATAAAAGATAATACTTTGCAAGTAATAAATCCAAAAAATATATCAAGCAGTCATAAAATTTTTTTAGGTATTAATGCTGTTGAGGATTTGTCATTGTTAATTTGGTATATGGACAAAAACAGGCCATTGCCACCTCATAAGGTCTTCGATGAATATAGAAACCTAGATTTTGAAAGACGTAAAGCAAAAGGTTTTCCTCCTCCACTCTACAAAAGCAAAATAATAACACCTGAAGCTACTCCTGAGCAACAAGCAGAAAGAGAAAAGTATTGGAAGGACAAAAAATATATGGTTTCTTAATTCAATTGAGTTTTAAAATTCTTAAAAAACAAACACAACATAAAATACAATGGATAAATAAATATTAAAATTACTTTTTGATTATTGAGGAAAAATAGACTGTCCAGTGTCTTAGCCCCAAAACAACTGGAGTATTTTTCTATTATAGAGAGGTTACTGGTTTTGAATTCCATGAGCACTAAAGTGATAGAGGAATGAGATGGGGATTGTTGGATTTATTTGATCTGGACTACTTCTTGTTCTATGCTATTTTAGGTGATTTAATGAGATATCTTAATAAAATGAACCCTTGCAAAGGTTTAAACACAAAAATCCCTCTAGTTTGTCTTTTGATAGGCTAGAGGGATTTTTTGTGAAGTAGGTATGGGATTATTTTCCGATACAGAAATTTTTAAAGATGTTACCTAAGACTTCGTCGGTGTTGATGGCTCCTGTGATCTCTCCTAGGTAGTGCATACATTCTCGTATGTCTTGGGATACGAAATCGTTAGAGATGCCGTTATGGATGCCTGCGATGACA
>JAOARS010000124.1 GCA_025210415.1 Marinifilum sp.
CCATTCTGGGATCGGCTACTGCCGAAGGTGACAAGCGCGCCATTGCTGCCATTCAGGCTTCGTTGGAATCGCCATTATTAAATAATAATGAGATTCGGGGAGCTAAGAATATTCTGCTTAACATTACTTCTGGTTCTGAGGAGATCACCATGGATGAAGTAGGTGAGAATACTGACTACGTTCAGGAGGTGGTTGGAGACAGTGCTTCCATTATTTGGGGTACGGGAACAACTGAGGAGTTGGGTAAGAAAGTATGTGTCACCATTATTGCTACAGGATTTGTATCCGGGCAGCTGATTGAGCACCAGGAGAAAAAGAAGAAAGCGGAAGTAACCCGTTTCTCTTTGGATGAGGGTGGTCAGGTCACACAGGTTAATCCGGAAAGGGATGCTTTTGAATTAACATCTACGCCTACACCAACAAGTAATACCGAAAACCCGGGCCGTGTGGTCGACTTTGAAGTGATTGACAGGCAGAAGCAGGATCGTATCGATCAGTATTATCGTCCTGTTGTGCCGCAGAATAAAAAGTCGGAGGTGGATCATTACAAACCGGGCAATGATCAATTTATTGATGATGGTTATGGAGCAGCTGGTGCCAGTTACTATACCTCCCATCTAAGCCAGGAAGAAATGGAAGATGAGCGGTTTATTGAAGAGCTGGAGAATATTCCTGCCTATAAGCGCAAGAAAATGCACATTGATAATGAAAAACGTCTAAGTCAGGAAAAAAAGGTGAGCCGTTTCTCTTTATCAGACGATCCTAAAAACGGACCTCGTATCAGTCGTGATAACCCATATCTGCATGATAATGTAGATTAAGGGTTAAGGTGAAAAGTAAAAGGTGGAAAGTAGAGAGGAAGAAGGCTGTAGATAGTAGACAGAAATGGAGAGGGGTGCTCCCCCATTTTAACCTTAAACTTGAAACTGTGAAAGAATTATTTAAAATCAAAATACAATGAGTTTAGAATTACAAATAAACAACGATATTAAGGACGCAATGAAAGCTAAAGATCGTGTACGATTGGAAGCTTTACGTGGAGTGAAAAAAGAAGTGATTGAAGCTAAAACATCAAAAGGAGCTGGTGATGAGCTGACGGATACAGATATCATTAAGATTGTACAGAAAATGGTAAAGCAGCGTAAAGACGCAGCTGAATTATTTAAATCGCAGGGAAGAGAAGATCTATCTGAAAAGGAATTGGAAGAGGTAGAAGCCATTAGTGGATACCTGCCTGCACAGTTGAGCAAGGAAGAACTTGAGCCATTGGTAAAAGCCATTATTGAAAAGGTGGGAGCTACCAGCATGAAAGAAATGGGTAAAGTGATGGGCGTTGCTTCAAAAGAGTTGGCTGGTAAAGCTGATGGAAAAGATATTTCAGCAGTTGTAAAACAATTGCTTGGATAATAAAATCGGAAGAACCGTGATGGTTTGCCGTTAATTTAGGGTTATATTTAGTTGAAACCCGGTATCAGACGATACCGGGTTTTTTAGTGTTTAATCCGCCATATGTATAATACTATTGCGGGTTTAAATGTGAGCCTTAAGCGGAACATTGAGATTGCAATTGTTAATGCGATAATAAACGAAAGAGGCTTTGGGAGAAAACGAACAAAGGCTCATTTTGATATTAAATTGGTATTATTCCCCGGGTGTAGGCCGAGGTTTTACTCTGTAAGGATTTCATCCTATTTTTTTATAAGCCAGAATGGCTTTATCTACAAAAAAAACACGGGCATCGCCCATGGCACGAATATCAGAATCTATTTTCAGGTCGAAAGTCTGATACTTTTTCCCATGCTCAATTAGGCTCATATGGAAATGTAATATAATAAATACCTAAAATATTGATTAACTATTTGTTTTTTGATATAAAACTTATAAATTAGTATTTGTTAGATAGAGAAGGTGCAGATTGATATTAGATTAAGATGTCGAATAAAATACCAGACCAATTAAAATCCCTTCTAATGAAAACTAAAAAGAATCGACGGACTGCAGCAAACTACCATTTCCAAAAGCTCTCGGGCATTAAAAAAGCTGTATACGATACGGTGCTAAGGTGAGTAAGTTCAATTCAAACTGAATGAGACTCACCATCTTTCCAAAACGTTTCAACGACTTTTATTTTTTCCTATTATGACGACAGGCGGGTACTGGCAGTGCATGTCATGTGGTTAATGACGATGGCCAATCAGCGTTCCATCACCGGAAACGAATGAGAAAGCCCTGTGTTTTCCTCCAGTCATAAAGCAAATAGGAATAGTAATCGAGAATATGCCAATAGAAACATAAAATGTGCTTTAAGTGCGATTGAGAACGTGCCTATGGATAATAAAAATAGTTAAGGAGCTATTGCAATCGTGTTAAGAGGCATGACAATCATGTTAAGAGGGTACAACAATCGTGTTAAGAGGACATGCAATCGTGTTAAGGGGGTATGACAATCGTGTTAAGAGGCATGACAATCGTGTTAAGGAGGTACAACAATCGTGTTAAGG
>JAOARS010000125.1 GCA_025210415.1 Marinifilum sp.
GTTGGAACAAACATCCGAATCGTGGGTGAATGCCATATTTTTTGTCATGAACCTTACCAAATTAATGCAGGTCGCCTTGAAATACGAAAACTCTTTTAGCCTTTTCATGAAAATTGTTCATGATTCAATTTTAAAAGTAATGAGCTTGCGGATTTCTATGGCACAACAATATTACGTTAGAAATTTTACGATATTGCAAAACTAGAAAATCAGCAAACTCTAATTAGTTCCTATAAAATTAAAACAAAATTGCCCGTAAAACAATGATTAAACTCATTATAATACCAAAACTGACAATAGGCTTGCCCTTATTCTTCGTTAAGAAAGATACGACGTAGAACAACTATACCTTACTATTTTGCCTTGAATAAGATCAAAATACGCTATTTTTTATTTTAGCCAATTTATTATCGCATTTGGTATAATTCAAAAAACAGAAGGGGTGCCCTTACCGAACACCCCTTGTTTTATAAATACTGATGGCTTGGCTACATCAGGAAACTCAATAATATACCAGCTCCTACTGCAGAACCAATAACTCCGGAAACATTAGGAGCCATAGCATGCATTAAAAGGTGGTTGGATGGATCGTTTTGCAAACCTAAATTTTGTACAACACGAGCACTATCAGGTACCGCAGATACACCTGCCGCACCAATCATAGGATTGATAGGACGATCTTTTGGTGATAACCAGTTCATGATTTTAGCGAATATTACACCTCCGGCAGTTGCTACAATAAACGAAGCTGCTCCAAGACCAAAAATCATGATAGAATCAGCTGTTAAGAATACATCTGCCTGAGTAGAAGCACCAACAGTAACACCCAATAAAATTGTAATTGTGTTGATCAATGCGTTACTAGCAGTATCTGCCAATCGATTTGTAACAGTTGATTCTTTTAATAAATTACCAAAGAACAACATTCCTAATAGTGGAAGAGCTGTTGGCGAAATATAAGCTGTCAACAACAACCCAACAATTGGGAAAATAATTTTTTCAAGACGTGTAACCGCACGAGGTGGTTTCATCTTAATTAACCTTTCCTTCTTCGTTGTGAACAAATTAATAATTGGAGGCTGAATTACTGGTACCAATGCCATATAAGAATATGCTGCAATCGCAATAGGGCCAATCAAATTCTTAACGGTTTCTCCATTAGCCATTACATTCATACCATTTGCCAATTTAGATGAAAGGAAGATAGCTGTAGGACCATCAGCACCACCAATGATACCAATTGCGCCTGCTTCCGGTGGAGCAAATCCCAACCAAAGAGCCCCAAGGAAAGTTGCAAAAATACCAACCTGAGCAGCTGCTCCCAACACCATCAATCTTGGATTCGAGATCAATGATGAGAAGTCGGTCATTGCACCAATTCCCAAGAAAATCAGAGGCGGATACCACCCGTTAACAACCCCGGAATATAGAATAATCATTACCGAACCTGGCTCGTATATACCCAACTTCAAGTTGAAGTCTACTGCCTGAAACATTGGAATATTACCAATAATAATACCTGTTCCAATTGGAATCAATAGCAATGGTTCATAATCATATCTAATTGCAAGGAAAATAAACACCAATCCAATTAGAATCATTAAAAGGTGACCGCCGGTAACGTTTGCGAATCCTGTAAACTCATAGAAATTTTTCAAGCCAACAACTGCTCCTGAGTTGTGTTCACAATCAAGCATTGGGTTTCCAAAATTCAGGTTCTCTCCTTCTAATTTAGCCACACGCTTGCCTAATTGAAGAATTTCTGAAGTAGTTACATATGCATTTGAACCAGAGTTTGGATCAGTATTTTTGTGCAAGTGAGTAACTTCCTTCGAGTTAAAAGTCATTGTTAAGGTAGTTCCTTCCAATGTCCAATGTCCCGTAAATCTTTGCTTAATCGAGTCCATTGTGAAAGTTTTATCTTTCTTGAACTCAATTGTTTTGTAACGTTTTACTGTTTTATCGGAATTACCGATAGGATTCGGAATATAACCATCGGTATGGTTAATCCATTTTCCGCTTGTTAGTTTTGCTGCTGCATCCCCTTGATTTTGGGCGAAGGAGCTAATTGCAAGCCCCATCACCAAAATCATCGAGAATATCATTTTATAAAGTTTTCTCATTATGTTTTTTAATGTTTAATGATTAATGATTAGTGCTTAATGGAAAATCTAACTGATTAGTGAAAAAACACGCTAAACTTTTACTAATCGTTAAAGATTGAATTAAACATCAATCATCAAACATTTATCATTTATGAAATTTCTACTAAGACATCATCCTGAAGTACGCTATCGCCAACTGCAACCTTAATAGCCTTAACGGTACCTCCTTTTTCAGCCATAACATTATTTTCCATTTTCATTGCTTCCATTACCAATAGAGTATCTCCCGGATTAATGGTATCGCCAACAGAAATGTTAATTTTAATAATGCTACCTGGAAGCGGAGCCTTAACAACAGCTGAACCAGCACCACCTTTTTGAATTTTTCCTTCACCTGGTTTGTTAACTACAGGCTTGCGAACCAATCTAGGAGTTTTAGATGCTTTTTCCTCTACATGCACATCCACATCATAGCTAGTTCCGTTCACTTCAATTTTGGCATTCGATCCTTGAAAATCCTTGATTTCAACATCGTATTCCTGCCCACGTATAGTAAATTTGAACTTCTTCATTTTGTTTATCTTGGTTGATTCATTACTCCATAAATTTTAGAACTCCATGGAGAATAATTCTTAGTAACTTTTTTAATTGTGATGATATTACTTTCTTCATCGTGAAGTTGATTGAAGTGCATGTGTAATGCCATTGCAATTGCAGCATTCACATTACCCTCTATATTTAAATCATCAACTTCGGCGCAAGGTTTACCTTCTTTAACAAGTTTCTTTCTCAAGTTTAACTGTAAAAGTTTAGGCAAGTTGATGAAAACAATAACAAGAAGTACCAATGCAATAAATACGATTGAATACCCAACAATTGCAACTGTCCATCCACCCTGACTTCCTATAGATAAAATATTCATTAACATAGAACTATTTTTTACAATGGAATATTAGAATGTTTTTTAGGTGGATTCACTTGCTTCTTGGTTTGTAACGACTGGAATGCACGAATCACACGGAAACGAGTATTTCTTGGTTCGATTACATCATCGATATAACCATATGAAGCTGCATTGTATGGATTTGCAAATGCCTCATTGTACTCGGTTTCTTTTTCCTCGATAAACTTCACTTTTTCATCGTCGCTCAATTCAGCAAGCTTTCTACCGTGAAGTACTTCAATAGCTCCCTTAGCACCCATCACTGCAATTTCAGCAGTTGGCCAAGCATAGTTCATATCTCCACGAAGCTGCTTAGATGACATTACATCGTGAGCACCACCGTAAGATTTTCTAAGAGTAATAGTTACTTTTGGTACAGTAGCTTCACCATATGCGAACATTAGTTTCGCACCGTGAGTAATGATACCACCAAATTCTTGTCCTGATCCAGGAAGGAATCCAGGAACATCAACCAATGTTAAAATTGGAATATTGAAACAGTCGCAGAAACGGATAAATCTGGCTGCTTTTCTTGATGATTCAATATCAAGAACACCAGCAAGGAAGTTTGGTTGGTTAGCAACCACACCTACTGACATTCCACCCATACGGGTAAAACCAACAACGATATTTTTTGCGTAGTGACGGTGAACTTCAAGGAATTCAGCATCATCAGCAATTGCATAAATTACATCTTTAACATCGTAAGGCATATTTGGATTGTCAGGAATAATTTCATTAAGAACATCTTCCATTCTATCGATAGGATCGTTACACTCTATGATAGGAGCTTCTTCAAGATTGTTTGAAGGCATGTAAGATAACAACTTACGGATAATCATGATACCTTCTTCCTCATCTTCAAGCATAAAGTGAGAAACACCTGATTTAGAAGCATGCATTTTCGCACCACCAAGATCCTCAACTGTAATATCTTCACCTGTTACAGTTTTTACAACTTTAGGGCCAGTAACGAACATGTAAGATTTCTCTTCAGTCATCATGATAAAATCGGTTAATGCCGGAGAATATACAGCACCACCTGCGCAAGGACCAAAAATTGCAGAAATCTGTGGAATAACACCTGAAGCAAGGATGTTTCTTTCAAAGATTTCAGCATAACCTGCCAATGCAGTAACACCTTCCTGAATACGAGCTCCACCAGAATCGTTCAATCCAACAACTGGTGCTCCCATAGTCATTGCCATATCCATAATTTTGCAAATTTTCTGTGCAAAAGTTTCTGACAACGAACCACCAAATACAGTAAAGTCTTGAGAGAATACGAAAACTAATTTTCCGTCGATTGTACCCTGACCGGTAACAACACCATCTCCTAAGAATTTGGTTTTTTCCATACCGAAGTTAGTACAACGATGAGAAACAAACATGTCAAATTCTTCAAAACTTCCTTCATCAAGAAGCATGTCGATTCTTTCACGAGCTGTATACTTGCCTTTCTTGTGCTGAGATGCAATTCTTTTTTCACCTCCTCCAAGCTTAGCCTCTGCTCTTAAATCAATTAATTTTTTAATCTTATCCTGACTAGCCATAACTTATTGAGTTATTATATAATTATTGAGTTTTCTTATTTATCTCCACAAAGTTCGGTCAACACTCTCATTGTCGATTTTGGGTGTAAGAATCCAATCTTCAATCCTTCAGCACCACCACGAGGAGCTTTATCGATTACCTGACAACCTGCTTCCTGAACATCATTCAATGCTTCTTGTACATCTTCAACAGCAAAAGCCAAATGATGCATTCCACCGCCTGTTTTCGCAACAAACTTACCAATTGGCCCTTCCGGATCAGTTGATTCTAACAATTCGATCTTTGTATCTCCAACCTTAAAAAAAGCAGTCTTCACTTTCTGATCAACAACTTCTTCAATTGCGTAACACTCCAACCCCAATACTTTTTCATAAAATGGAATTGCTTCTTCTAAGCTTTTTACAGCGATACCGATATGTTCAATATGCGATGGTTTCATACTAATAATATTTTAAATTTATACTCGACAAAAATATCTAATCAAAAAATTTTAGTCAATGATTTCTAACATTATAAAAGTTGTTCTTCAACATGTTTCAAGAGTAGCTTAAAATACATTAACATTTGAATTTCAGCAAAATAACAACAATCATCAAAATTTTATCTTCGGATTTCCGTTAAACTCTTCGAAAACCTTTGCATTAACAAAGGTCATTTCAACTTGCACTTCAAAGGAAATTGATTTTTTCAAAATAATTGCGAAAAATCTTTCTATTACAAAACATATCTCTACAGCATATTTTGAATATCCAAACAAAGAAGTAGTGGCTTATTCTCCTATCACTACAAAATTCATATTATAAGCTGTAAACATTTATCAATTTTTACAAGGCAAAACATTATTAATTATTCTAAATAAATCAGCCTATAAATAAAAGCAATAATGCAAGTCTTTTAATTATATTTGCACTTTGAAACAACATTCAACCAATTTTATAAATTTATAAGTTGACTTTAAGATGATTTTATTCTTCAGAAAAGACGAAGTACACTTTGTTGTTCAGGCAACAAACCAATTGAATGCATTGGATCTTGATAAACTATCATGGCTTTTTGCAAATGCAGAAGTAGTAGATCAAGAACAACTGGAAGGTATTTTTGTAGGTCCGAGAAAAGAAATGATTACTCCTTGGAGTACAAACGCTGTTGAAATTACCCAGAATATGGGAATTGATGGATTGCTTAGAATTGAGCAATATGTTTTGGTTGACTCAGAAAAAGCTGAATTCGACCCAATGCTACAGTCGATGTATAAAGGTTTAGACCAGGAAGTTTATACCATTGACAAGCAACCGGATCCGATTGTATATATCGAAAACATTGAAGAATACAATCAACA
>JAOARS010000126.1 GCA_025210415.1 Marinifilum sp.
ATATAAAGATGAACACAAGAAGAGAAATTCCATATCTTCAAGCAACCATGTATTATTTTGCTTTTTTTTATAAACATACTAAAAACGACGTTTTTGACGATTTTCATTATCAACCACGTGCTCATGGCGGGCGGACGGGAATTATTGTGCTGTACCAAACTTCGCTTATACTTCGCTTTAAGTTTGATAATTTTAATAATTTTGGGTCCTTCTGGGCTGCTTTCGGTATTAAACACTAGGACAAGCTGCTTGGAACTCTACCATTCTCAGGAAATTGGGTTTAAAGGCGAGGATTGCATTCGTGGCGTAAACGCCATTTTGGGTTCGAGGCGCTCTGTGAAGCTACTATCACATGCATCGCGCTCAAGCATCAGAGTGTCCTACTACTGCAATTCAGTGGCAACTTTTCGACCCATTATTAACCTTATTCATGACATCGAGCTTAATCCCGGACCTTTTCAAGCGAGCGGCACCAACAAGAAGACTTCTTTCAGCTCAAGGTCAACGGCGTCGACTTCAGCGCACACGCATAATCAACAAAGTCTACTTAGGAAAGATACTCAACAGAAACCTTGGATGATCCATTTCAATTGCAGAAGTCTTCTTCGCCGCATCGATGAGTTACGCCTTATATTCACTAGAAACCATCCTTTGGTGATCGCAATTTCTGAAACCTGGCTGAACGACACTATTATAGACTCAGAAGTACATATCTCTGGCTATCAAATGTTTCGCTTAGATCGCTCCCACGGCCGTAAAGGCGGTGGTGTTGCTATCTATTTGCTCAATGAGAATGGACTTAAGTTTTCTCGACGATGTGATCTTGAGCATGGATACGAAGCTCTCTGGCTGCAATTTGAGATAAATCACAAAAATTATTTACTTTGCTGTGCTTACCGAACGCCGAACGAGTCCCTCGAGATTTTTAATTACTTGGGTGATGTTTTACATAAAGCCAATAGGGACAATATGGAGGTAATTATTCTAGGCGACTTGAATTGCGATTGTTTAAAGAGTGCACTACATCAAACAGAAAGAATGGAGGAGTTCTTAATGGCAAATGAACTTAGACAAATGATAACAGAACCCACCAGAGTAACGAGTACGTCTTCTTCACTTATTGATGTACTTATTACATCGACACCTAACTTATTTGAATCTACTGGTGTTCTATCAACCTCCTTTAGTGACCATCTACCTATTTTTGGTGTTCTGCATGGGTCATCCGTCAAACCTATTAAACACCGCTACATTGAAACCCGTTCGTTTACCACACAATGTATTGCAAAGTTTAACGAAGACTTACAATTTGTGCCGTGGAACATTATGGAAATTTTTTCTGACATCGACGATAAATGTTACGTCTGGCAATCCTTGTTTCTTAATGCTATGAATGAGCACTTTCCTATCCGCCGCAAACGCATTCGCCAGTCAACTCATCCCTGGCTAGATAAATCGATACTGTCCACAATGAGAAGGCGTGATCAGTTCCACAAAAAAGCAAGGAAATTCAATAGGCCATCAGATTGGTTGGAATATAGGCATCTGCGAAATCTAGTCACCTCATTACTCAGAAAAGCCAGAAAGAATTATTTTACCGAGAAATTAGCGGAAAGTAGATCCAATCCGCGTAACTTCTGGAAAACTCTCAAGCAGGTTCTCCCAAACAAGAATGCATCATGTGATACCGATAGACTGATTATTGACGACAAAGAGGTAACTGCTCACAATGACATTGCCGATGCGTTGAACTTATATTTTACGTCAATAGCATCCTCTCTCTTAGCCAACTCTAATGAAGTCGAACCTGAATTTGTTCCATACGCGGCGCCATCAAACATCGAATCCTTTAAATTTACCCTGCGAAATGTGAATGAGGTTTCTAAAGCTATCAAGGATCTTAACCAGACAAAGGCAACAGGATCGGATGGGATTTCCGCGAAAGTCCTAAAAATGGCGGAACCGAGTGTCTCTCAAAGTCTAACTCATCTTTTCAATGAATCGCTTCAAGCTGGTCAATTTCCTTCCGCCTGGAAAAAAGCAAGAGTAACACCACTTTTCAAAGGAGGCACGGCAACTGACTGTGATAATTACCGACCTATTTCAGTGCTACCTTCTATTTCAAAAATCCTGGAATCCTTTGCAAATTCGGACTTAGAGAACTTTGCTTACAAGTCTGGTCTCATAGAACAGCATCAGTTCGCCTACTCCAAGTTTTCCTCAACTACTGTGGCTCTACTTAAGGTTGTAGATTCATGGAAGATGGCAATTGATAAAGGTCTCAAGTCAGTAAGCGTTTTCCTTGACTTAAGAAAAGCCTTTGATGTTATCAGACATGACGTTTTGCTCACCAAGCTTCAATCTTATGGTGTCAAAGAGTCCGAACTTCGGTGGTTCAACAGTTACCTCTCTGAGAGATCACAGTGTGTCGTCTTCAAGGACGCTATTTCGGCTCCGTTGCGTCTCTCTTTTGGCGTCCCGCAGGGGTCGGTTTTAGGACCAACGTTATTTAATATCCACATTAATAATATATCGAAGGCATGCCATACATCCACTGTCTCGTTATACGCAGACGACACCGAGATGCATTCCAGTTCTAAGGACATTGATTTAGCTGAGCACAATGTCAACGAGGACCTCAAGAGCGTACGACACTGGTTCCGCAGAAATGGCCTTATTTGTAACACAAAAAAAACGGAAACCATGGTTATTGCGTCCCAGAATGCACTTAAAACCACCAGGGACATTAACATATTCTATGGAAATTCAATTTTAAAACAACAAAAGCACTTTAAGTATCTTGGCGTAGTGGTAGATGAGTCGTTATCCTGGAACAAACACGTGTCTTATGTTGCCTCCAGGGTTTATCCCAAACTGAAACTTTTAAACAGAATTTCATCTTTTCTTAGCCCTGCTATTTTATTGAAGATTTATAAAGTAACAATTCTACCTATTTTAGACTACGGTTGCACCGTATGGGGATTTTGCAGCAAGAAGAACTCTGATTTTTTAGAAAGGCTGCAAAATAAGGCGATGAGAATAATTTTGAGAACAAATCACTTAACGTGCACACAGTTTATGAGAGAGAAGCTTGGTCTGTTAACCTTATTCAATAGGCGGCGTTATATGCGTCTACAGTTAGTTTATAGAATCGTGAACGATTATAACTGTCCCAGGCAACTACAAGGCTATTTTGTATTACGATCCGACCTCCGTGGTAAGGTCTTGAGAGACAACAGAGAACTTCATCTCCCTAGAACTAAAACTGCTATGGGTCAGTCCACATTCATGTACGCTGCCGCCAAGGAATGGAATGACCTCCCAAAAGACCATCGAAACTGCAGTAGTCTGAAAATTTTTAAAACTAAACTTTTTAAATTTTTTAGTGATTTAGACAAGACTGATCATAAATGTAGTGTTTAGATTTTTTATCGTTTTTTATCATGTAATTTATAGATACTGATCATCGGTTTATACCAGCGTCTTCCTCCCGGACTTCGCTGATCGGTCTTTCAGTTTTAAATAAAGCTTTTATTATTATTATTATTATTATTATTTTCCGAAGATTTCCGAAGATTCTCCAAGAGTTGTCCGAAGGCCATACGAACGTTTCCGAAAATTTCCGAAGATAACCGAAGATTGCCGAGGAAGATCCGATAAACAGCATCTCGTAGAACAAACAGTCCAGTCTACGAAATGCTGTCAGTCAGGAACATGAAACCAAAACTTAACACGCAGTCAGATTC
>JAOARS010000127.1 GCA_025210415.1 Marinifilum sp.
GAAGAAGGTTCTCCATCGTCGTTGGCACGAAAATTCTTTTTATCAGCGCCAAGCATGTAAGCATAGCAGTGATGGCGCGCATCGTAGTATTCTTTTTTTAGCTGGGCAATGTGTTCCTTAATTTCATCTTCTGTACTTACCGGGTATGCGTAAGTAATAAATTTACTGCCTTTTTCTTTGTATAATCCTTCCGATTTTTGGCTTATGGTTTTATAGGTGTCGTTACTCATGAAATTAAGAATACGTGTGTTCTAGTTTGTAAGGATAAAAATAGCAATAATTGCGAGTACAATTCCCAGCAGATTGATTTTGTTTAACTTTTCGCGAAATACGCCAATTCCAATTAAAACAGATATGGATACAATTCCAATGTTAATAATGCTAAATACAATAGAGCTATCGAATTCTGAGTGATTTAAAGATGCAATTAAAAAGTGTAAGGAACCAAAATTAACAAGGCCTAGTAGTATCCCGCCAATCAACACTTTTGCTTGAAATAGTGATTTGAAATTTTGCTTTTTTACAAGCAGAACAATCAAGCCGGAAATGGCAGCAATGGCAAAGAGTAGGGTAGAGAACATTTCCTGTCCGCCTAAGGTAAGGTACTCTTCTTGTGCATATTTTACCAGGGAATCGACAGTGCCGGCACTAAAAAATAAAAGAATTGGTAACCATAAATATTTTCGTTGTATCGTATCTTTCTGATCTTTATAGATGCTCAGCAAAACCGCACTTATTGCCAATACAAAACCTATGACTTTTTGCAGCGATATGGATTCATGATAAAAAAGAATTGAGAAAATCATTGGGAGTACAAATGACATTTTGCTAGCTAATGTTGTAATCGAAATGCCTGCCTTTTGCGTGGAACGACCAATAATAAAAAAGACCACAATAAATGCAACTCCAATTATAATGGCAATGGATAGCCAGCTCTGTTGAACCAAACTGGTAATTTCAATATTAGAATCACTTAAAAGGTATCCACAAGCAGATGCTGTAATGTAGTTGATGATGATGGCCAAAAGAATATCAACCTTATATTTTTCAAGATATTTGAAACATACAAAAATTCCGGCTGATGATAATATGGCAAATAGTAGGTGTAGCATGATTATTAATTTTGCCACAAAGTAATTAATGAATATTAAAAAGAAAAGCAGATTCAAGTCGAATCTGCTTCTTAGGGTAGCAATATAGTTGTTAATGTTAATTGAACTACATTTTTAATTTTTTGTCAATTTCATCAATTTGTGTCTTGAATCCTCTATCGGTATCCATTAGATTATTAACTGTTTTACAGGCATGTAGCACAGTTGCATGGTCTTTATTACCTATTTGTGAACCAATAGAAGCTAATGATGCTTTTGTTAAAGTTTTAGAAAAATACATTGCAATTTGGCGTGCCTGAACAATTTCTCTTTTTCGTGTTTTAGCCTGAAGTACATCAATTGGTAGTGAGAAATGATCGCAAACCACTTTCTGAATGTAATCAATAGAAAGTTCACGCTTTGTATTCTTCACTAATTTATCAATAATACTCATTGCCAATTCCAAATTCAACTCTTTCTTATTTAAAGTAGATTGAGCCAAAAGCGAAATTAAAGCACCTTCCAATTCTCTTACATTATTGGTAACATTACTAGAGATGTATTCAATAACATCCATGTCAAGAACGATACCATCTTTATAAGCTTTCTGTTGAAGAATTCTCACTCTTGTTTCGTAGTCAGGATTCTGAAGATCAGCAGATAATCCCCACTTAAATCTCGATAGTAATCGGTTTTCCATACCCTTCAGTTCAATCGGAGCTTTATCAGAAGTAAGAATTAACTGCTTACCTGACTGATGCAAGTGATTGAAGATATGGAAGAATGTATTCTGAGTTTTTTCTTTACCTGCCAATTCCTGGATGTCATCAATAATTAAGACATCAATCATTTGGTAAAAGTGAAGAAAATCATTTTTGTTGTTATTTCGAATTGCCTCTGTAAATTGAGTCTGGAATTTATTCGCACTTACATAAAGCACGGTTTTATCCTGGTACAATTCTTTTGTTTTTAACCCAATAGCCTGTGCCAGGTGAGTTTTTCCCAAACCTGAATCTCCATATAATACCAATGGGTTAAAAGCTGTTCCACCCGGATTTTCAGCAACGGCAGTTCCCGCCGATCTTGCTAACCTGTTGCAGTCACCCTCAATAAAATTGTTGAATGAATAGTCAGGATTAAGCTGAGAATCGATGTGTAATTTTTTAATTCCAGGAATTACAAACGGATTTCGAATGGTTTGTTCTTCTTTATCCGTTGGCATATTCACCGGGCGATTTTTTGTATTCGCCGGACTATTGCCAGGAACTACAACCGAAACAGGCTTAGAATTTGCAATGTGATTATTTTCCACCACTACATTGTACTCTAACTTTGCGCTATTCCCAATTTCTTTGCGCAAGGTTTTTCGTAGAATATCAATGTATTGCTCTTCCAGATATTCGTAGAAGAAATGACTTGGCACTTGCAATGTCAAGACTTGATTCTCCAAGTTCAAAGGTACGATAGGCTCGAACCAAGTTTTGAAGCTTATTGGAGGAACATTGTCTTTTATTACAGCCAAGCAATTATTCCAAACCTGGAAGTGATTATTATTCATTTCTATTTCAGCGTTTTAAAAAATTAGAGTATTTTAATTTTTGCTTACGCAAGATTGTGAAAAAAAAAATGAAAAAAAAATTATTTTCCTATTGTATTTTTAAAAAGAATCTGTAGCCTGCTATAAATCTACGATACAGAAATGAAAAAAAAATGAAAAAATATAAACTTCTAAATATCAACAAGATAGATGTGTTGTTTTTTAAAAGCCTGACTTTTAGTAGTTTTATATATCATACTTTTTTATCTGAAAAGATTGTTTAGAATCAAATAAATATAAAACATAACTGAATGCTTGTTAAATTTAAGGGATTGTATCTGTATTAATGCAATAAATTCAAGGAGTTAAGATTGTTTTGTTTAACTATAATTTTAAGGGTTAAATAACGATTTAATTTTCAGGAGTTATTTTAATAATAAAAGCATCTGGGAAATCTTTCTTGATTCTTTTAAGTTTTCTTATAATTTCTTTATAATTCTGTGTATCCTCAAGAGTATATTTATACAGGCCATTATAATAAACCTCTTCGATTTTTTTGTATCCCTTAAAAATTGGGTCATCCAATTCAACTTGAGATTTGGAAGAAAGAATTTGAACTCTGTAGTGAGTCTGTTTTTCTTTGTCCAGTTTTTTCTTCGTTTGATTTGAGTTCATATAAACAGTCTTCCCGGTATCAAACAGAGAAAAATGCATGTATTTTTTAGGATTGTTTTTTAAGTCGATTAATAAATTGGTTAAGCTGTTCGATGCAGCTTCTAAATTCATGTAAAGCGTATCATTGTTTACAAGCATTCCCATTGATCCTTCTCCAGCATTAATTTTCTCCAGAATTTCATGTGTTTGTTTCAGGGTTGACTTGGCGTTGTTTATTGTTTCAGCAATTTCAACAGCTTTTAATGAATCACTAAGCGATGAGAAATTTGTTAAAATATTTGTAATGTTCTTATTGTTATCTTTTAAGTTTGCAGTAATGGAATCAACATTAGAGATAATGTTTTCCATATGCGTTTTTTGGCCGGTTACAATGGTATCTAAAGTTCCGGAAGTATTTTCAAGTTTTTGAAAAGTTTGCTCAATACTGCTGAAACTTCTTGTAAGGTTCTCGCGCGTATCTTTATTAAAAATATATTGTATTACTGATAGAACAGAGTCTACACTTGACATGAGGTTTTCAGCCTTTCGCTTTAAAGGAAGCATCTGCATGCTTACCTGCTCCTTCAAATCTCCTTCGATGCTACCAATTAGGGTATCTCCAGTGACTAGAGTTTTTGTAGAGTTTCCCGGAATTAATTTTATTTCTTTTGTTCCCATGATATCGGAACTAACAATACGAGCTTCGGTATTATCCGGCAACTGAAATTCGTCTGATATTGAAAATTCAACGATTAGATTATCGGCTTTTGGGCTAAAGCGTATCGATTTAATTTGACCTATTTTGTAGCCGCGCAGAGTAACCGGACTAGAATTTTTTAATCCATCAACTCGTTCGTATTTGGCACAAAAAGTTTGTTCTGAAGAAAGCATATTAAATCCCTTGAGAAAATTTACTCCCCAAATTAATATTACAATAGCACCTATAACTACTAGGCCTATTATGGCATCTTTTGATATTTTCATACGAACTGTATTATATATTGTACGCAGGGATACTTAGTTTGTTAAATGTAAAACTAATCATGTTTTTTGAAGTTCCTTAGCTTTTGGGAGAGAAATTCGTTTCCCTTTGTAGAAAGCTACTACAAAACAGTCTTTTATTTTTTTTCGAATGGTTTTCTGTAAAACTAAAATATCTGAATAATTGGAAGTAGAACCAACGGTGTATTTATATGTACCATCTATTTTGCGTTCTTTAATGTTTTTTATATTCTTAAATACTCTGGAGCTTAAAGGAATTTGTTTTGTTGATGATTTTATCTGAACACAATATTCAACTTGTTCTGCTGTTTTTTCTTTTGAGTTTATTTCTCTTTCAATTTTTTTCTCATTTTCCAATTGCTTGTTAAGAACTACACTGGTTTGTTCTATTTGATCTTTATAAGCTCTAAAAGCTCTGAAAATTGCACTTGCCAAATAATCTTGTCCTTGTTTGGTTTTAAGAAATTTTTCTTCGGTTGGATTTGAGATAAAACCTACCTCAACTAAAATGGAAGGCATGCTTACTTGCTTTAAAACCCAAAAACCAGCTTCGCGAACACCTCTTGAATGGCGTCCTGTTCTGTGCTTAAATTGATATTCTGTCAATTCAGCCATGTTAATGCTTTTTTCGCGGTTAACACCCTGCATCAAATTAAAAATAATGTAAGATGCAGGATTATTTGGATCAAAACCTTCGTATTTCGCAGACCAGTCATCTTCGTACTGCATTACCGAATTCTCTTTCATCGCAACAGCAAGGTTTTCTTCTGTTTTATGCAATCCTAAAGTGTATGTTTCAGTTCCTCTTATTCGGGAATTGTTATTGGCATTTGCGTGAATGGAAATAAACAAATCGGCTTTACTTTTGTTTGCAATCTCCGATCTTTTATTTAAAGGAATAAAAACATCGGTTTTTCGGGTATATACAACTTTAACATTCGGAAAATATTTCTCTATATAACCACCAAGTTTTAATGATATATTTAGAACAATATCCTTTTCGCGCGATGTTTTACCAAGTGCTCCCGGATCTTTTCCACCATGTCCGGCATCAATAACAACAGTTTTTATGTGGTAAGATTGATCCTGTGCATGTAATCCATTACCAAAACCAAAAGTGAGTAGTAATAGAATGAATGCATGTGATGTTCTTGTAAATAATCGTGTTATAATTTTGTGAGTGATAATGTTCATTAGACAAATTTCATAAAAGAACTTAAAAAATGTTTTCAAGTTCATTTCGATTAGGGATTATAGTACTTTTATTTGTATTTTTGGCGACCTAAGCTTGAACTGCAATATAGTTTGCAGAACAAAATACAATCAAACTTTTACAAAAATAACAGATATAAATTGCAATTGAAATTACTACAAAAGGTTTTTATTCTTTTCATTGGGACAATATTACCACTGAACATATTTGCTTTAGAGAATTTTAATTACGAAAATTCTAATGGCAAATTACATGCCGATTTTAGCTCTTATGCGTTGCAAAAGATTTTAGAAGAGGACTTTACAGTGCAAATGGATACCATAAATGCAGCTCAAGATAGTTTGACGGTTGACTCTACAGCAGATAAAAAGCCATTGTTTGAAACAGTTGTGCAGTACAATTGCGACGATACAATTATTTTTTCTTTAACAGGCCAGCAGGTGTTTCTTACCAAAAATGCTTTTGTGAAATACGGGCAAACCGAATTAAAAGCATATTATATAGAGTTGGATCTTGAAAAGAAGCAGGCATATGCTTATGGTATTCAAGATAGTACGGGAACATATGTTTTTACTCCTGAATTTAAAGATGGATCGGAAGAATTTACTTGTAAAGAGTTAAAATACAATTTTGATACAGGTAAAGGATTGGTAAATGAGGTAATTACCGAACAAGAGGGAGGCTTTGTTCATAGTGAGATTACAAAGAAGATTAACGACAAAGTGTTTTATCTGCGCAATGGAAAGTATACCACATGTGATCATGAGCATCCGCATTTCTATGTAAAGATGACCAAAGCAAAAATGATAAAGGACGATAAAATTGTATCGGGCCCTTTGCATTTGGTTTTGGAAGATGTGCCTTTGCCAGTAGGTTTGCCATTTGCCTTATTTCCGTTTAGCTCAACTTACACTTCGGGTATTATTGTACC
>JAOARS010000128.1 GCA_025210415.1 Marinifilum sp.
TGGAAGAAGTGCGATCCCAATGAGGCATCCAATGGGAAATCTTCCAGACCTTGCTCTACAATCACCTTGGCATTCGAAATTTGCGACCAAAGAACTGGTATTCCCGTAAACTTATCGCGAGTTCCCCATCGGCCCGGGCCAAATAATACATACTGACGATCTTGCTCCTTCATTTTTTGGTTCAAGATTTCCATCTCTTCAGCCATTTCTTCGGTTTTGGTTCTGTCAAACTTGCTTAAATCCATATAAATTACATCTCGAATATGATTTACTTTTCCGTTGCCCATACCTTTGTTGGCAAGCATAAGCAATTTATTACGATCCACTTTCGACATATCGATATCAACACTCATTTCCTGGCGAATTAATGGCTTAATCTGCAACAAATGGAATGTTGGATTAGAATCTTTTCCTTTCGATAAATCAACTGCAAATTCAATTTCAACAGGTGCTCCCATAGCTTGCTTAAAGATATTCAACAATACACTTAAAGCGTGAGCAACAGGTACCTGATTGTATTTTAAAATATTCGCAAAATCAACAACTCTTGGCCCACGCAGATTCAAATCTGGCTCTAGCCTGTCATTTTGGAAGTCGTAAACCGAAGCACAATGCAATAAATTACCATCTTTCTCAGCTTCAGATAACTCATATTTAATGGTTACAGCATCTTCTCCATCTCCTATCAAGTCGATATTCTCTTTCTGCATATCAATTGCATAAAAGTACTTTTGAGAATCTTTAATTTGATCTTCGATAGAAGCCAATTGCAACTTTGGATGTTCAGGACAGAAACGATGTGTTTTCTCACCCCCAACTACATATTTACCCAAACCAATTGCGATTACTGCAAATCCATCTTCAGGTTTCATATATGAGAATGGGTAATAATTATACGATTGAGCGACACCGCTAATATTCGGGTAAAATTTTCCATTGTATTCCTGGCCAACAACTTCTTGAATGATAACAGCCATTTTCTCCTCTTCAATCTTGTAATCAACAGCACTGAAATACGATTGTGCTTCCGGCGTAAAGATTGATGCATAAATCAGCTTTATTGCTGTAACCATTTGCTGATATCGCACTTCAATATCAGGATCGTTATTAGGCAATAAATAAGTTGCATAAACTCCTGCAAAAGGCTGCATTAACGAATCTTCAAACAATCCTGATGATCTTACTGCTAATGGTTTCTTTACTTCTTCAAGATATTGACGAAGTTTTTTACCCAATTTTTCCGGAATATCTCCTTTAAGGAATAATTCTTTTACCTTCTTATAATTCTTGTCAAGATAAATTTTATCGTAAAGATTATTCTTCTCGATAAAATTATCGTATTCGTCTACACCAATAATTGCTGTTTGAGGAATCGAAACATTGATGTCCTTTATCAATTTCTTGAAGTAGATGTTCTCGATAAAATTACTCAAGAAAGCTAAACCACGTCCCTTTCCTCCTAACGAACCTCTACCCAAACGAACAATATAATGATTGGAATTAACAATATTTGGTTTAAAACGAATGATTCGACCTCTTAGCTGTTTAATTCTTGATGCTTCGAAAACATCCAGGCAAAATTTTCTTAAATCCTTTACCGATTTAAAATCTTCAATCTGATATCGTCTTAATTTCTTGGCAACATTAATTTCACCACGAGCCATTAACCAAGTAGAAATTCCATTTCTTTTTGAATGATAAAGCAATGATTCATCAGGAACAAATCGTAACTTCTCTTCAAACTCTTCCATAGATTTGGCAACGGCAACTCTTGTTCCGCTCTGATTGCGGAAAACAAAATCACCAAACCCTAGTTTGGTATAAATGAAATTATAAATGTCCAATGCCAAAGTATCACTGTTTTTATTGATAAAATCAGCATCAACCTGCATGGCTCTTATTGCATTATCAGTATCATGCGATTGCATTAAACATGGAATTCTCATGTTTTTAGCCTGCACATATTTTATCAAATCCACCCCCGAATCATCATCTAACTTTCCATTACGAGCAAATCGAACATCGGAAATTACACACAACAGGTTTTCCAGATATTTTTCAACTACCTCAACAGCATCTTCGAATGTACTAACCAAAATCACTTTTGGGCGTCCACGCATTTTCAAAATTTTGTGTAATTCATCAATATCACCTTCATCGGATATTACCTTCTGGGTTTGTGTCATCACCGAAGTATACAACAATGGAAGATATCTTGAATAGTATTTTACCGAATCTTCAGCCAAAAGAATTACACGAACATCACCACTTTTGGTATCCATCTCAAGGTTCATTTTATCCTCGATATACTTGGTCATAGCCATAAATATCTTAGTTGAACCATTCCATACAAATACTCTGTCGATATTGTTTTTGATTTTATCGGCTGCACGATCGAAATAAGCCAGATCGCTATTGTTATTCACCAAAACCAAAACAGGAATTTCAGGATCGACTTTTTTAATTTCTTGGCTGAGTTCTAATGGCGATTCCTTATCTAAACCTGCCATTAAAATTACCATATCATAATGACGGTTTTGCAGAGCTTCCAAGGCTTCTTCATTAGTAGCAACGCTTGTAAAACGAGGAGCCGCATACAAATTCAATTGCAAATATTCACCTACAATTTTATCCGAGAATTGTCCCTCACGAACAATTGTATATGCATCGTAATATGTTGCAATCAAAAGAATCTCCTTCACTTTGTAAGGCATCAATTCCTGAAAAATATCACGGTCGTTCTTTTTGCGCTTGTAAATTTTCGAAATCGAAATCTCTTCCATATCAGGTAATGTTATTTTTAGTGTGTTGTTTGTTTGGCAATACCGATTACAAAATACTAATAATATTGCCCAATGCTTTTAATTCAATATCTTTTTGTCTATTAACCTGATTTCGATTAAAAATATTGTCACAGTTTGCACTGATTTTGAGTAGAAAAATTCTCAAATTTCCGAAGGAATATGGGGATATTTCGAGGGGATTTGAGGAAATTTATACCAAAAGCAGGCTAATTCTTTGAAAAAATCATCTTCATACAATCTTCTCTTTAAAAACTCTTCAAAATATCCCGCGATATTCTTTCAGATTTTTTTAAGCAAATTTTAAATAAATCTAATTTTCTGTGATAGATATTTTTAATCGAAATCAGGTTATTAAATATCATTCTTAATAATTGAACGAATTCAACTTTTAAGAGATTGGCGAAAATAGTTATTTTTTTTTGTAAAAAACAAAGAGGAAACTCATAGTTTCCTCTCTGATATATATACGATTACATTAAAAGTTATTCAACTTCCCAAGTATCACCGCTATTTAACAAGTCATCCATACATTTTATAGATGATTGTTCCTGAATATCCTTAATTTGCTGTACCATTTTTTCTTCATAAGAAAGTGCTGCTACATCACGAATTACACCAAGTGCCACTGGATACTCCGGTGCAGTCATATTAGACAACAACCAATGCATGTGTGGGTCCGGTGTATGAGCATCGTGAATCAAAATATCCTGCTCGGTAATACCATGTTCGCCAATGGTAACTACAACCAGTTTGCCATTACCACCCATTACCAATCCTTTGTTCTTTTCTTTTCCAAAGATCATTCTTTCGCCATGACGAAGAGTCAATTGATAATCTTCTTTCGTATTCTTATCCGTAATCAAAGAATGAGCTCCGTCATTATAGATAACACAATTTTGAAGTACTTCTACAATTGATGTTCCTCTATGCTTAGATGCATCTAAAAGAATCTCAGAAGTTAATTTAATACTGGTATCGATTGATCTTGCATAAAACTTAGATTGAGCACCCAAAGCCAATTCTGCCGGATGAAAAGGTTGTTCAACAGTTCCAAACGGAGAAGTTTTGGTTACCATTCCATGCTTAGATGTAGGAGAATATTGACCTTTTGTTAGACCGTAAATCTCGTTGTTAAAAAGCAAGATGGTCATATCGATATTTCTGCGCACAGCATGAATAAAGTGATTACCACCAATTGCCAATGCATCACCATCACCCGAAACCTGAAGGATTTCTAAATCAGGGTTAGCCGATTTAGCACCCGAAGCAATTGCAGCTGCTCTACCATGAATTGAATGAAATCCGTAAGTGTCCATATAATATGGGAAACGAGAAGAACATCCAATACCGGAAATTACCGCAAAATCTTCTTTTGGTTTCCCCATTAAAGCCATTGCTTTCTGTACCGAATTCAAAACTCCGTGGTCACCACATCCCGGGCACCACCTTACTTCCTGATCACTCTTAAAATCTTTTGGAGTCAATTTTTCAGGAGCCGGTTGCTTTAATAATGTATCTGCCATGATTATTTCTCCTCCAATAATTGATTAAACTTCTCTTTCAATTCTTTTACGGTAAATGGTAAACCTTGCAATTTGTTGTATTGCCCGAATTTAATATCCTGGAAATTGCTTCTTAAATATTCAGCAAACTGTCCGTCGTTCAATTCACAAACGATAATTTTCTTGTAACGCTTTAATACCTCTTCTGTATTCTTTGGTAATGGGAAAATATAGTTAAAGTGCGCTAATGCGATACTCTTATCTTCAGCTTGTAACTCACGAACTGCTGTTGTAAGATGACCGTAAGTTCCTCCCCAGCCAACAACCAATACATCGGCATTGTCATCACCTTTAACTGGTAAATCAGGAATAAAATTAGCCACCCTGCGAATTCTTTCCGATCTGATATCTGTCATTACCTGGTGGTTTTCCGGAACGTATGATACCGTACCAGTAACATCCATTTTTTCCAATCCACCAATTCTATGTTCTAACCCTTTGGTTCCGGGAACTGCCCATTTTCTTGCCAATTTTTCTTCATCTCTGGCATATGGCATATAATCATCTCCCTCTTTAGCCAATGGCACATTAATAGGAGATAAATCTGCCATTTTTGGGATTCTCCAAGGTTCTGCACCATTTGCCAAGAATCCATCAGTTAAAAGAATAACTGGTGTCATATGCTCTAAGGCGATTTTACCCGCACGATATGCATACTCGAAACAGTTTGATGGAGTACTTGCTGCAATTACTGGCATCGGACACTCACCACTTCTACCGTGAATTGCCTGCATTAAGTCTGACTGTTCAGTTTTTGTAGGTAATCCTGTTGAAGGACCACCACGTTGAACATTCACAATTACAAGAGGTAACTCTGTCATAACTGCTAAACCAGCAGCCTCGGTTTTTAATGCCAAACCTGGTCCTGAAGTTGTAGTTACCGCAAAATTACCAGCAAAACTTGCACCAATAGCGGTACAAATACCTGCAATCTCATCTTCTGCCTGGAAAGTTTTTACACCAAGATCTTTACGCGCTGCCAACTCCTGTAAAATTTCAGTTGCAGGAGTAATTGGGTATGAACCACAAAATAGTTCCAAACCTGCTTTTTCGGCTGCGGCAATTAACCCCCAAGCTGTTGCTTTGTTTCCAGTAATATTTCTATAGGTACCTTTCTTAATTTTAGCAGGAGCAACACTGTAATTGTATGCCAATGCCTCAATTGTTTTAGCAAAGTTAAATCCTGCTCTTAGTACCTTCTTATTACCATCAACAACTAAAGGATGTTTTTTAAACTTATTTGTGATAAACTCTTCTGTGTGATCCAACGGACGATCGAACATCCAGTAAACCATTCCCAATGCAAACATATTTTTGCTTCGAAGAATACTTTTCTGATCCAGTCCTGAATCTTTTAAGCACTCCTTTGTTAAAGAAGTGATTTTAGCCTTAATCAGATTATAATCTGCTAATTTATCATCCTGCAATGGATCAGCATCGTAACCTGCTTTTTCAAAGTTTCGATCTGTAAAACTATCCTCGTTCACGATGATGGTTCCACTAGCCTTAACCCATTTCAAGTTCGCTTTTAGAGCTGCCGGGTTCATTGCAACCAATACATCTGCATAATCACCAGGCGTATTTACCTCTTTATGCCCAAAATGCAATTGGAATCCTGATACCCCTCCTACTGTTCCTTGCGGAGCCCTGATTTCTGCAGGGTAATCCGGGAAAGTAGCTACATCGTTCCCAAACAATGCGGAAGTGTCGGAAAACTGTGTTCCTGTAAGCTGCATACCGTCTCCGGAATCACCAGAGAATCTAATTACAACTTCTTCCTTTTCAATGACTTTTGTCTTTTGACTCATGACTGTTTTAATTTAATCTCAGATTAAATTTTTGTTTTATTAGTTTATTGCTGTTGAATTTATTAAACAAGGTAAACCTTGGTTTACATGTTATTTAACATGGTAAAGGTAGCGTTTCCCCAATTTTAGACAAGAAAAGATATGAAATTTTGCTTACTTTTTGCAAACGTTTGTGTGATAAAAGATTAGCCTGAACTTATGTATAGGAATTGGGTTGGTTTTTAGTTGATTAAGTCTGAATAAGTACTAATGTTTGGTACAGATAGTCAATATTTTTAGATAATCTGATGAGAATAAAAAAAGCTGCCTCATTTGAGGCAGCTTATCATTTGCACTAATATATAGTTGTTACATCTCTAGTTATTTGGTTCCATTTTAAACTTCAAAGTAAGACCTGCCAATCCACAACAGCTTCCTTTAAAATTCACATCAAAATTTAGAACTCCTGTAGACGGATCTAAAACAACATCACCACTCATAAAAACAAAAGCCGGAAATGCTTCTGAAGCAGCGTTAAGCACAAATTTATTATTTCCAATATAATACAATCTGTAATTTAAATCACCAGCATCAAATCTTGCATCTATAATACCACAAGACATATCTTGGACAATAAATTGAGAACTTGCCGTTCCAGGTACTGTAGATATAGTCTGATTGTTAAGAACCATAGTTGCATCTGAAGCATTTGTTTCTAAAACTGTCTGTTTATAACTTGAAGCTAATTCAAAGTCAAGTGAAGAAGCAAAAAACGAAGTAAAGTTTGGAAAACTATTAGCAGCCTCATCTGCATAATTTCCATTTGTACCATCAGCAAACTCCACTAAAAAAATCCAATTAATAAAATCGCCTCCCTTTACATTATCAATAGTAACACCTTCAAATCCATCCAATGCATCAGCAGCTGTCATACTAACGTTATATGGAATATCAGCAGCATCAATCTCATCATGTTGAATAGTGTCAGAGCCATTGAAACTCTTCTGGATTATAATTTTCTTATATGTAGTCCCTTCTCCTGCTGCTCCCACATTAAGCTCAAACTCTAATTTATAAGTATCTAAATTAGCAACATCAAATATTCTGGGAGTTTGGAACTTAGTAAATGGAATTGTACTTCCTACATCAGCTCCATCCATTACATCTGAAAACTTATCTTCATTTTCTTCACAACCTGCAAATAAACAACTTAAAACAGTTGCTATTATTGCAAATAAATATATTTGTTTTTTCATAATCTCTAAATTAAATCAAAATTTACTATTTCATCCAAAATACCTTTACACTGTTTTCTAATTGTTTAGGTGCATTAGGATTAGAAGTCAATTCTTCCACAGGATAAGGAAAACGATTTGGAAATATATCATTTGTTTGTACTGGATCCGGTAAGTTTGGATAACCTGTTCTACGCAAATCACTATAAGATTCTAAACCATTCCCAAATTGAGAAATCCATCTTTCCTCAATAACTAATTTTAGCTTTTCCTCATTAGTCGTTGTTGCATCATATGTTGCCAAACGAGCATTTACATAGGTGTCAATATCTGCTGCATCAATATCAATTACACTCAATGCATTAACTTCAGCAAACGAACGACGAATAGCATTTTCAAGCAAAGTTCTTGCATCAGATGAAACAGTTGCATTAATAGTTAAAGCAGCTTCTGCCTGCATAAATAAATTCATAAAACTGGTTAACATCCGAAATTCTCCATCTCCACCAGCAGAACTACCACTAACAGGTTTTGCAGAATCATCATCATATTTACCTCCACAAGGATAAATCCCTTGTACGGTTCTTGCATTTCTATCATTTCCAGTAGCAGCAGGATCTCCTTCCACACGTCCTTCAAAATCTCCGCTTTGGAGATAAAAGTAATAAGGAATACGCGGATCATTATTGTTGGTCATAAATGTATGAAAGAAAGTATTAATATAAGCCTCTCCTTTAGTAACATAATCCGCTTGAAATCCAGGGTTTCTGTTTTCTGGAGCAGTACTTTTTCCATAATAAAAGTTAAAATCCTGACTTGCTGATGTAATCAACACAGTTCCAGGAGCATTATTTTCGGCAGTAATCAATTGCTCTATTCCAGCCTTAGCTCCATTAGCGTCAACATGACGTAACTGAAGAAACATTTTCAACTTCAAAGTGTTTCCCATGCGAATCCATGAGGCTAAACTACCGTTATATATATAATCTACCTCAGCAAGGCTAAACTTACTATTTTCCTTAGCTAAATCTCCAATGGCTTCATCAATAAGTTTAAAAAGATCATCATAAATAACTGATCCATCATCAAAATTTGGGCTTGGAAACTCATCTCTAGAAGCCTCCTTGTAAGGAATTTTATCCCAAATGTCTACCATATGGCTAAAGCAATATGCTTTTAAAAGCTTGGCAACACCTACAAAATGATAATCTCCTGATTTTGTCGCTTGTTCTATAATCGTTTCCAAATCTTTCAAAGCACCAGCATACAAAGTAAATCTCCATGTATTAGCAGGATCAGAAGGACTAACAGACCATGCATCATAGCGTCCAACAAAATACTGCACAACATCAGAACCTATACGGTTCAAATCTTGAGATATTGCAAATGCAGTTGAGGCTTGCGCCACAGGCATCAAATCAGTAATGGTTGCTTCTAAAGGATTATCAGGATCTGTATTAACATCAAGATAATCGCTACAAGAAACGACTCCCGTAAATACAATAATAACGGCAAATATTTTAAATAATATCTTTTTCATCGTCATAAATTTTAATAATTACAATGTCACTTTTAAACTAAGGGCAAACCTTCTGGCATTAGGTATATAGTAATATTCAATACCTTGTCTGTTACCAGCACCATAACCATTGGTTTCAGGATCTATGTGGGGGATATTAGGTGCATAGAACCATAAGTTTCTTCCCATAGCTGATATTGTAGCCGACTCAAAAGGAGTCCCCTGTAAAAGTTTTTTAGGTAAATTATAACCTAGCGTCAGTTCTCTTAAACGTATTGTAGTTGCGTCATATACTGAAGCTTCTCCTGCTGGAAAACCTCTAAAATAATAGTCATTAGTGGTAATCGTTCTGTTGTTAACAATTTTATTTCCATTACCATCCAACAATGGTTTTGACCGATCATTAGGATCAGCAACAACGCCACGAATAATTCGACCTGCTTCACGGTTTATTGCAGTTTCCTCTGCAACACCTCTAGCACGTAAATCATTTACTGTATTTGAATAAAGATCTCCTCCTTTTTTATATTCCAACAAGAAAGAAAGTGTCACTCCCTTGTAAGAGAACATATTTGACAATGATGTTATAAAATCAGGATTAGGATCTGCAATAATACCTTGTTCAGAGTCAGTCATTGCATAACCTGTATCTTTATTAATCAACAAGTTACCTTCCTCATCACGTCGATGTTTGGTTCCTTTTATTACTCCATAAGCCTCGCCAACTTTCTGAACGAATCCTAAACTGGTAAAACCAGTTCCAACACTAATTTCATCAATTCCAGAAAACAATTCCTTTACTTTCGATCTGTTATGACTATAGTTTAAATTAATATCCCAACGCAATCCATTCGGATTGAAAACAGGAACGCCACTTAAAGCAACTTCAACACCTTTATTCGTAATCTTACCAGCATTCAAAACTTTAGAAATATATCCCGTAGAAGCAGGCACATTTACACTAAAAATCTGGTCAGTAGTAACTTTATCATAGTATGTAAAATCGAATCCTATGCGATTATCAAAAAACTGAATATCTGTACCTATTTCATACTCTGTTGTAAATTCAGGAGAAAGATCATTATTACCTAAAGTATTACCAAAACTTAAGCCTGATACATCAATAAATGGAAAATCAAGGCTTGCTATATTAGCACCATAACTAGGATTTAAAGTATATGTTGTTTCTAATAAATATGTCCCTGCATCATTACCAATTTTTGCAACACCACCATATACTTTCCAGTAGCTAAGAATGTTAGATTTTAAATCAAATGCATCAGTTAAAATTACAGATCCTGTTATAGAAGGGTAGAAATAGCTGTTTTGATTTGTTGGTAAGGTTGATGACCAATCGTTACGTCCTGTAACATTTAAAAATGCAAATCCCTTATATCCCAAGGTTACGTCTGCAAAAACTCCAACCAATCTTCTCTTAGATGAACCGCTTAGGCTATTAGGAACTACTTTATTGGTATTATTTGTATTTGTTATGCCATGTTTAATGAGATCATTTCCGATCACAGCCATGCGATCACTCTTTCTTTCATTAATACTTAATCCTGCAATCGCAGTCAAATTAAATGATTCATCCAAATCCTTATTAAAGGATAATAATGCTGTTTGCTCAATTTCAGTAAATCTGTTGTTATCAAACAAAATAGTTCCCTTTCCATCGTTAAATTGGGTAGATTTAGCATATGTTTGATCTCTTTCATCGGTATAAGTATTAAAACCGTATTTATACGTGAAATTTAACCAATCATTAAAATCATATTGTGCATCAAAATATCCATGCACACGATTTACTACACTATTATATGTGTTTTGTTCAGCTATGTAATAAGGGTTATCAAAATCTGATCTGTAATGAATATTTTCCTGTGTAATAGGATCTTTATATGGAAATCCTGACAAATTATAACTACGCGGTATTCTCCACAATTGTCCAAATACATTGGTACTGGTAACACCAAAACCACCGACAGGAACTCCCTTTTGAGTTGTATTTGTATAATTCAAAGCAGCTCCAATTCTTAATTTTTTATTAAACGTATGATTACCTGTCACTTTTAAGGAATACTTATCCAATCCTGTATGAGGAATAAATCCATCATTATTACTACTAGTCCCAGTAACTAAAAAATTAGATGTTTCATTACCTCCTGATACTGTAACAGAGTTTTCAAACAATGTACCAGTTTCAAAAAAATCTTTTACATTATCTTTAAAAGCTTTGTAGGGAACAACATCTCCAAGATGATTAGTATAAGAAATGGTACCATTGTTATCAAATAACAAACTACTACCTGCTACACCATCACCATTACCATCTAAATCAGGAGCATCAAAACGCGGCCCCCAAGTTCCAAAATATCCTGCATTAAACTGGAAGTTTGCACCCTGCCCATACTCATTTTGATAATCAGGCAATTTAGCTGGATTCTCCATTGCTAACGTTGTTGTATAGCTTACATTAATTTTTCCATTTGAATTTTTACCTGATTTGGTTGTAATAATAATCACCCCATTAGAAGCACGAGAACCATACAATGCAGCAGCAGCACCACCTTTTAACACAGACATTGATTCGATATCATTGGGATTAATGTCTAATGCTCGGTTTGAATAGGTAGAACCATGAATTGTCAAATTTTGACTTGAATTATTAGAGTTATCGAAAGGTACACCATCAACAACAAATAATGGTTGGTTACTCCCCACTGCAGATGAATTCCCACGAATTACAATGTTGGTAGAAGCTCCAGCTGCTCCACCAGAACCAGAAACATTTACCCCAGCAACTCGACCACTTAATGCTCTCAATACATCAGTCTCAACCTTATTCTCTAAATCGTCACCATCTACTTTTTGGACAGAATAAGATAAACTTCGTGCATTTCTTTTGATACCTACAGCTGTAACAACAACCTCATCCATACCAATAGATTCAGTTTCCATCACTACATTAATAGTAGAAGAAGTAATTTCAACTTCTTGCATCTGCATCCCTACGAAAGAGAAAACAAGAATCTGATTATCTTCTGGAACATTTAAAGAGTATTTTCCATCTAAATCGGTTGTTGTACCGATGGTAGTACCTTTTACGATTACGGAAACTCCAGGGATCGACAGCCCGTCTTCGGCTGAGGTAACCACCCCTGTTATTTCTCGACTTTGAGCTAGAACGCCCTGTAATCCTATAAAGAATAGGATTAACATCGAAACTAAACTTTTTTTCATAAACTTTTAGTTAGTGGTTAATTATTAATACACATCTATATATAAACACTAAAATCTATTTAAATAGATCTTAGAAAGAATATGCTCTCTTTAGAATTATTGAAATTGAATGATGTTCATGTACCCCTACTAAAATCTATTCAATTTTGTCAAATCATGATATTCCTATCAAATTTGTATGTCAAAAGTGTGAAAAATTCTTAAA
>JAOARS010000129.1 GCA_025210415.1 Marinifilum sp.
ACTGGTAGCAATTTTAATTGTTGGTGGAACAATTGGAAATGTAATTGCACAAAAACGCAAAACTTTAGAAACACCAAATACTGTTATTTATGCTTTGCCACAAACGGTTTTAAAGCTTGATGTGGTGGCTGAAAAAACAATTATGAAACGTGGACCTTTTGCAGATTATGCAAAAAAATATCTTGGAATTTCAGATGTTGTAAACAGCGATGGTGTGGAGTGGAAATTAAAATCGATTGAATTAAATGGAGTAGGAGAGGTGGATCCTGAGCAGTATCATAAAATTACAAGTTCGGTTGATTATGAGCCTGGTTTAATTGCTTTAGCTCCGGAAGGATTAATTCGTGGTTTTAACATGAAGAAAACTTCATTCGAGAGTGTGGAAAAAGAAATAATAGCTCTTTCAAGCGATGAAATTAAAATGGAGTATGGTAAATTTTCTATCGATCCTATTATAAAGTATCGCGAAGATACCATTTATAAAGTGGTAGAAACTGATACTGCATTTGTTAAGATTCCTGTATTGGAGAAGCAAGCTTTAACAAAATCGTTGGAAGAAAAGGCTGAAGAAGCTGCTCACCAGATATTCAAATTGAGAAAAAGGAGATTTAAAATATTGACATCGAACTTTGAGGTTTTACCTCCTGATGGCAAGGCATATGAAGTGTTGGTGAAGGAATTGGCAAAACTGGAAGAAGATTACATTTCGATGTTTGTTGGTAAAAAAGTAAGCATCCGGAAAGCATATCAATTCTCGTATACTCCGAAGCAGGGAGAAAAGGGAGGTGTAATTTTTCGCATGTCGCCACAAATGGGACCTGTAGGAGTAAACGATCTGGGAGGACGTCCGGTTCGAGTAGATTTTAAAAACTTAAATGTGACTAATGAGTTGGCAATTCTGCCAAGTGCCGGGGCAAACCCACAAACACAAATCTCATACAGAATTCCAGGAATGGCTGATGTATCAATATCGAATGGCAAAAGTGTTTTATTGAAAAAACGCATGCCAATTGCACAGTTTGGAAAAATTGCAAGAATGCCTGCTGAGGTTCTTTTAAATGAGAATTACAGCATTGAATTTTATCCTGATTTAGGATCTATTAAAAATGTAAGTAAATAATTGGTTGTTGGTTGTCAGTTGTCGGTTGGAATTCCGACTTTAGTTCGGATTCTCAATTAGAAAAATATTAAGTAATCCCTTTCCTTTTGGAGAGGGATTTTTTTAAGCTCATTATTTAATAATTTCAATTGCTTTACGAACTTCTAACATGTTTGGTTGATGTTTAACAACTTCCTGAACACCGTTAGGATATTTATCTTTAATAAATTTGTTATAATCTTTACAAGACTTGAATATATTGAATTCATTGTTTTTAAAATCCCAAACAATTCCTTTGCCTCTTATTATATCATTAAGAATTACACCTCCGGCTACTCCAAAATTAGCGGCTGCACCAGCAGCCCATTGGTTTACTAACTCAGCTTCAGTATATAAATAGTTATTCCCACCCATTATTACTCTAACAAACGTATTGTGGTAGTTTGTACTTTGAGCTCTATCAAACTTGTTCCTATTTTTTAGGATCGCTTTTGTTTGAAAAAACAAATGCTTCTTGAATGATATTGCAAATACATTCTTAACCTTTTTTTTATCTTTTAAATAATAGAAATAACAACAATGGTATATGGAATCTTCTAATGAGTCTTGATTTTTAAATTGAGAGATAGAAATTATCTTTTCAAATGAAGAAGGACTTTTATTTATAAAATCTTTTTTTGTTACATAGATACCTTCAGGATAATTGGGTTTATAAAGTGTATCTTTTTCTGTTTTTGAAGGAGCTAAGTTGTTTGCTTTTAGTAATAAGGAGAATAGGATTAAGAGAGAAGTAAATATAAGTCTGTACATGTGTTGTTTGGTTTGGATTATTAATCGGATTTACATTATTTGAATATAATGAATTGATAAGAAATATCGATTTTAAATTAAGTGAAAAATAAAGGATTTTCATACCAATAATTTTATTTTGCTTTAGTAGTTTCTTAAAAAAACCATAATTCCTCATCAGTTTTGCAATAAGTCTTTTTGCCTTTCTCAAAAAATATTACCTTTAGTGCTCTTAAATAATAAACACAAAAATTTAACGGAGGAAACATATAATGAGCAAAGAAATTTTAAGCCTCGAACCTAAAGCAATCTGGGAAAACTTTTATTCTCTAACTCAGATTCCACGTCCATCGAAGCACGAAGATGCAATTCAGGATTTTATGATGAAATTTGGTCAGGACCTAGGTCTTGAAACCATTAAGGATACAGTTGGTAACATTATTATCAAGAAGCCTGCAACTCCTGGTTACGAAGATCGTCAAGGTGTGGTATTACAAGGTCATTTAGATATGGTACCACAGAAAAATGCTGATACGGTTCATGATTTTGAAAAAGATCCAATTACTGCAATTATTGATGGCGAGTGGGTAACTGCCGATGGTACTACTTTAGGTGCTGATAACGGTATGGGTGTTGCTGCTGCAATGGCTGTTCTACAGGCTAAAGATATTGAGCATGGTCCGGTTGAGGCTTTGTTTACTGCTGACGAAGAAACAGGTATGACTGGTGCTTTTGGTCTTCAGAATGATGTTTTAGATGGAAATATCCTTTTAAACATGGATTCGGAAGATGAAGGTGAACTTTATGTAGGTTGTGCAGGTGGTATCGATGCAAATGTAACCATGAAGTACAAAGAAGAAAAACTTGAAAAAGGTCATGTAGCTTACAAACTTTACATGAAGGGTTTGAAAGGTGGTCACTCAGGAATGGAAATTATTTTGGGGCGTGGTAACTCTAACAAGTTGTTGTTCCGCTTCATGAAATATGCTACCAAAAAATTTAAACTAAAATTGGCTTCTGTTGATGGTGGTTCTCTTCGTAATGCTATTCCACGTGAATCTTTCGCAGTAGTTGCTGTGCCAGAAAAATACAATGAGAAATTTTTAGCTGCAATCGAAGAATTTGAAACTACTTATAAAGCAGAATTATCGGCTGTTGAACCAGATTTAGCATTCTTTGCAGAAGCAACTGATGCTCCTAAAAAAGTATTCAAGAAGAAATATCAGAAGAATTTAATTAACGCTATTTATGCTTGTCCTAATGGTGTAATCCGCATGAGCGATGACATGCCAGGATTGGTTGAAACTTCGTTGAATCTTGCACGTGTTTACAGTGAGAATGGTGTGATTACAATTCAAGCTTTGATTCGTTCATCGGTTAACTCAGCTAAAGAAGATTTAGCACAAATGGTTTCTTCTACTTTCGAAATGGTAGGAGGAAAAGTGAAACTGGAAGGTGAATATCCGGGATGGAAACCAAATATGGAATCTCCAATTTTGAAAACCATGCAAAATGTTTATAATGAGAAGTATGGTAAAATTCCTGAAATAAAAGCAATTCACGCTGGTTTGGAATGTGGTTTATTGGGAGCTGTTTATCCAAAATGGGATATGATTTCTTTCGGACCAACTATCCGTTTTCCTCACTCACCAGATGAAAAAGTGAAAGTTGATACTGTAGCTAAATTCTACGATTTCTTAATTGAAACCTTAAAGAATGTTCCGGTTAAAGAAGCTGTTGAAGCATAATTGAATGCTATCAGATATAGGGAAGGGCGTGCATTGTACGCCCTTTTTTAGGTATTTAAAGTTATTGTTTTGTTCTCAAGCCGAACAGGTTGTTCTTTTGTCATTGATACAAAAGAACCAAAAGATCTAGACAGCAAAAGTTTTGTTACTCATAACGATTCACAATCCAAACAGAATAATATTCCTTCGTTCCTCAGTTATGAAATTCTGTTCGTAACGATTTTTCATCTATAGGGTAGGCTGTGCAAAATATTTAAATTTTTCCTTTCAAAATCAACAATTTGATTATTCATATATTGCAATCAATGAAAGATTTACAGAAAAAGAAACTAACGATTTTCAATGAAAAGTGATGGGTGTTTACGATTTTGA
>JAOARS010000130.1 GCA_025210415.1 Marinifilum sp.
CATACATGGCTCCTCCAACTCGTATGGATGCAGCTGTATTGAAAGAAGAAGCGACCTTTTCAACTTTCTCTCAATTAGGTGTTCGTATCGAAACGCCGGGATGTTCACTTTGTATGGGTCACCGGTTAAGAGTTCCGGATAATGTAAATGTATACTCTACCTCTACTCGTAACTTCAACAACCGTATGGGTACTGGTGCTCAGGTTTACCTGGGATCTGCTGAGCTTGGTGCTGTTGTTTCAGTAATGGGTAAGTTACCTACTCCGGCTGAGTATATGGAAGTATACAAGGAGAAAATTCAGGAACACGAAGCTGAAGTATACAAATACATGCAGTTCGACGAAATGGATATGGAGGATGCTCTATATCAAAGAAGAGATTTGTAATAATACCATTTTGAAAATGAAGTGAGCTATATTGATTATTTGGTATCATGCCGATGCAATAATGGTTGAGCCTTTCGAGTGAAAGGTAGATAAGGCTTATTTCATCATACAATTGGTATAATACCACAACATATTCTTTATTAAGTCGGTGCAATTTGCATCGGCTTTTTTCATATCTTAAACCGCATAAAAATCAACACAATGCTTAAAAAGATAATAACATGGCTAGAGTCGCATCAATTAAGTTGTAGCATTCAAAAACAATTTGGCATTAATTGCCCGGGTTGTGGATTTCAATCAGCATTAATAGAATTACTCAAAGGCAACATTTGGGAATCAGTTCTAATATATCCGGCATTATTGCCAATTATTGCTACCGTAAGCTCCTTTCTTATTCAGCTCAAATTCAACACCAAAATCGGAGCTTTAATTGTCAAAGTCTTTTTCTTTTTAAGCCTTATTCTTGTTCTCGCTAACTTCATTTCTAAGCTGCTTTTTTGAAATGATAATTCTGTTTTTACTACTTAAAAGAATTACAGATAATTCTTCACAATTCTTATCTTTGCATGGTTTTAAAAGACAGTCTGAACGAACTGCTAAAGATTAATGCTAACATATGAATATTAAGGAAAGAATTGATGCTTTTGTTGATCTGGGAAAATTCCTTCAACAATTCACAGATAACAATTCAATTAAAATTGAGCATAAACTAAATTCTCATTTTTATGAGGATTTTAAAGATTTATTAGATCGAGTTTCTTTAGAAAATTTTTGGTTTACCAAAGATCATGTTAATGCATCAATTAAAGGCATATGTCACTTATTGAATGAACTGAACATCAACAAATGGCTTAAAGAATATCATATCAGCAAGGAAAATACCAATATCAAAGTTGCAGTAATTATGGCTGGTAATATTCCTATGGTTGGATTTCATGATATGCTTTGTGTTTTAATGGCGGGGCATACATTTATTGGAAAACTTTCGTCAAAAGATAATCAACTTTTAGATTTTATCGCAAAACTGTTAATTTGCCTAAATTCAAAATTTGAAAAATTGATCAATTTTCAAACCGAACAACTAAACAGTCAGAATACTTTTGATGCAATAATAGCTACCGGCAGCAACAATTCCGCAAGATATTTTGATGCTTACTTTTCAAAGTATCCAAACATAATCAGACGAAATAGGAATTCGGTTGCAGTAATATCCGGAAACGAAACCGAAGAGGAAATTAATGCACTTGGCAGCGATATTTTTCTATATTTTGGACTTGGTTGCCGAAATGTATCAAAACTTTACCTTCCTAAAAATTACGATTTAACAAATTTGTTTAAACATTGGGAAAATTATAAATCGGTAATTGACCATAGCAAATATGCCAACAATTACGATTATCAGCGTTCGTTATTGTTAATGAACAAAGTGCAACATTTCGACAATGGATTTTTATTGCTACACGAAAATCAAGGAATAGCATCGCCCATTGGTGTTGTTTACTTTGAATATTATTCCGAACTTAAAGATATTCAGCATAAACTTAGCCCTAACTCTGAATTGATTCAATGTGTTGTTGGTTCGAGTTTAGATCATGCAATTCCCTTTGGGAAAGCACAGGAACCTCAATTATGGGATTATGCTGACAACGTAGATACCATGCAATTTTTAACAAATTTATAAGAGAATTAAACCATGATATACAGATTTAAAATAACGTCTTCGGAAGTTGAAGGTTTTGAGAGAGAGATTGAGATTGAACATGAACAAACATGGTTGGATTTGCACAATGCAATTCAAGAATCGGTTGGCTACGATAGTTCTCAAATGGCATCGTTTTACCAAATAGGAGCCGATGGACAAAGAGGTTTGGAAATTGCACTGTTCGAAATGAATACAGAAGATGACGATAACATGAATGTAGTTGCAATGGATGTAGCCATGATTCGTGAATTTGCATCGAAAGAAGTGGCTAATTTGGTATATGTGTTTGATTTTTTCTCGGACAGGTATTTTACTGTTGAGCTAATTGAAAAAGGAATTGTAAAATCAACAGCTGACTACCCAATGTGTACAATTTCAGAGGGTGAAGCACCACAGCAAATAATGATGGATGCAGAAAATTTTGGTGATGTTGATCTTGGATTATTTGAATCGAAGCCTGAAAAAAAGAAAACAGCCGATGATTATCTTGCTGATTTTGATGATGAGTTTAAAGATGGTCCTGAGTTCGAAAATCTGGATGATTACGATGATATAATTTAAGTTAGCAGTTAGTGCAAATTCGAAAGTTGAATTTACAAAACGTAATTCGTAATTATTAATTCGCAATTAGATTCCCATGTCTAAAACTTTAATTGTTATACTTGGCCCAACCGGAGTAGGTAAAACCGATTTAAGCATCAATATTGCCAAACACTTTAATACCGAAATCTCCTCGTCGGATAGCAGGCAAGTATATCGCGAAATGCGAATTGGAACTGCCGTTCCTGAACCAGATCAACTTGCTGCTGTCAAGCATCATTTTATACATTCGCATTCTATACACGATTATTTTAGTTCGTGGGAATGCGAACAGCAAACAATGGAGCTTCTTGATACCTTGTTTACAAAAAAAGATGAAGTATTGCTGGTTGGAGGTAGCATGATGTATATTGATGCTGTATGCAATGGCATTGATGAAATTCCAACCATTGATCCGGAACTTAGAAAAGAGGTTTTTGAAAAGTATGAGAAAGAAGGTTTGGAATCAATGCGCATGCAACTAAAACAACTCGATCCTGTTTTTTACAATCAAGTTGATTTGAAAAATGCCAAGCGTGTGATTCATGCTATTGAAATTTGTTTAATGTCAGGTAAACCTTATTCCGAATTAAGAACCAATTCGAGAAAAGAAAGAAACTTTAATATTGTAAAAATTGGTTTAAACCGCGATCGCCAAGAATTATATG
>JAOARS010000131.1 GCA_025210415.1 Marinifilum sp.
CAATTGTTGTGGATGACCTAATATTGATTCATCTTAGAATAGAGTTATTTTATTATTCAACGCAACAAAAGCCTTGAAGGCGTGTTTACAGTACCATTTTGTATTTCAAAGACGGTTGTTTCACCTTGCATTCAAGCTACTTTCTTACAAGGCATCTCTTTTTATCAGGTTTTTTTAATAGGCGGAATTAAGTAAACGCAGACGTTACGGAAACGTAAGTCACATTTGGGTTTAGTAAACACGGAGGAAAGACAGTGAAACACATGACGATAGCATTTTATAGCTAGATGCGACAAGTTAGGCTGTCTATGCTAGTAAGTCATAAGTAAGTAAGACTTTATTTTACGAGGGTAACATTTGACAGTAATAAAACTGATAACCTAATGGCCCTCAAAAATTAAAATTTGAAAAAGAAAGAAATAGTAACAATCGTAACAATATTAAAAATAATTAAAATAAAATAATCAAGCCTATATACATCGTAAAATATTTATAAAATGTGATTATTTACAAATCTTTAAAAAATTTACAGGAATAATTTGCTAAGAATTTGATTATCTAAAATTATTTTAAAAAGGGAGCGCTTAAAATTTTTTACACTGGTACTCTGTTTGATGTCCACACTTAATTTGTTCCATTCTTTTGTGGCTCGCACAGCAAACGCTCGACCCCCTTCAGTACTTCTCTTAAATCGCGGGCACATCAAGTTTATATTACAAAAACGGGTTGATCTATTATGAGTGTCAGAGTTTCTGATGAGTAAATCATTTATATATTCCGGGGTATTGCCATTCAGCCTTTTGTAGGTTAGAGCGCATCGATTTATATATGATTCAGCATAAAAGGGAACCCACTTTAAGGTGTTAAATAAGTCGACAGAAGGTGCTGTTCTTTCGGCATCGAGGATAATTCTAGCCGCACGTTTTTGAAGACGCAGGACTTTCAAAAGATTTTCTTTACTGCAAGAAGTCCAAATCGTGCTACCGTAAAGCATTACAGGTTTAATGATCGTAGAGTAGTATATGTCTCGTTGATTGCGTTTCAAATAAGGACTTATGTGACGAAGGAGTCCAATACGTTTCGCCAACTTTTTCCATAACTCCTCAATCTGGCGATTAAATGAAAGATCCTGATCTAACGTTATCCCAAGAAGTTTGAAATCAGTAACATGTTCAATATTACTTCCATTCAAGTTAATATCTATTGAGGTAGAGGCGACAAGGTTCCGCAAACGTTTGCCTGTTACCAGCATGGACTTCGTTTTCTGAGAGTTAATAAACATTTTGTTTCGTGCCGACCACTCATCTAAACGTTTGAGATCTTGATTGAGAGCCTGTGTCAGATGAGGAACATTTCCCCAGCTAGAGCATTTTGATAGAGTTGTATCATCAGCATAAACATCCAGCGTTGAATCACGTATACTTAAAGGCATGTCATTTACAAACAATAAGACGAGAATGGGTCCTAAGATTGATCCTTGAGGCACTCCTTGTAACAACTGCTTACTGGTGGAACAGCAGCCATTTATACGCACATATTGTTTTCTTCCAGTGAGATATGACCCAAACCACTTTAATGATAAATCGTTGGCCCCATAAATAGATAGCTTCTTAAGTAAAAGCTCGTGATTTATCACATCGAAAGCCTTTCTAAAATCGACAAAAGCTAAGCCAGCAACCATATCATTATCCATATTAAAGAGCAGTTCATCAGTTAATTTAATCAGCGCCGTTTCCGTGGAATGATTTGGTCGAAAAGCTGACTGGAGGTTGTATAGCAAATCATAGCTGTGTAGGTGTTTGCAGAGAGATGTTGCAACGTGTCGTTCAAGTATCTTCGAAAGAACAGGTAATACAGAAATTGGTCGATAGTTGCTTGTGTCTTCACGAGAGCCGCTTTTAAACAAGAGAGTGACTTGAGCGGTTTTCCATGTCGATGGAAAACATCCAGTAGAGATGGAAAGATTCATAAGGCGGCAAAGTGGGTGGACCAGAACAGAAGCCGCTAACTTAAGAACCTTCGCACTAAGGCCGTCACATCCAATCGCTTTACTTGAAGGGATCTTGTTAATGAGATCAAGCATCTGCGCCTCAGTAATAGGTGGTATTTCAAAGAATTGGTTTCCTGACTTTGACTTTACAAATTCATAGAGAGCTACATCATCAAAAACTAAATCTGCGACGCGCTGACTATCAGGGGTAATCTGTGAAGCAATGTTGATAAAAGCGTCATTCATATTTTCAGGAATTTCTTGTTTATCTGTTACGGCGCCATGCTCCGTAATTAATTGTCTGATAGAAATTGGGTCTTTCTTAACACCGCTTAAAGTCTTAAGCGCCCTCCAGATTCCTTTGAGGTTCCCTTTGTTCTTATCTATTGTTTCCTGGAAGAAACATCGTTTTGCATATTTTATCAAATTTGATGTTTTGCATTTTGCACGAGTGTACAAAGACCAGTCGATCGAAAGGTTTGTACGACGGGCTGTTTTCAGCAGATTATCTCTTTCACGTATCAATTCCATAATTTCATCATTCATCCAAGGGGGCTGGTTTTGCCTCTTTACTCGCCTGTTTTTCCATGGCAAATGCTGATCGAGAACCTCATTGAGCATACTCTCAAGAGCATTCAAAATATCGTCAATGTCTTCAAATATGAATGCAGTGTCCCAAGGGATACGTTCTAGTGATCGTAAAAGCTCATCTAAATTCAAGTTCTTTGTTTCCCGATAGGAAATTGTCGTATGTTCTGACTCACAACCTCTTCTTTGTTTGGCGTATTTACGCTGAATAATTCGAGGAAGGTGATCCGCAAGCCCGATATTTAAGACTGATGTATTTGCAATAAAAGCTGGATGGCTTGTTTAACAATGATCTAGGCATGTACCACTCTTAGGTCTTGTAACAGAAGAAATAACTTGGCTGAGGGCCATGTTATTCAGAGCTTTGGCCAACCTATGACTATTGTAGGCATGATCCAAGTAGTTAATATTAAAATCACCCACAATAATTAATGTCTGTTATGAAATCTATTAGTTTATTATTTAAAGGACGATTTCTTACAGAATGGAAATTAAACTAAATGAATGTCTGTTATGAAATCTATTAGTTTATTATTTAAAGGACGATTTCTTACAGAA
>JAOARS010000132.1 GCA_025210415.1 Marinifilum sp.
AAAAAATATAGCCATCTCTTTTGCAGGGATGGCTTTTTTTGTTGATTAAGCTCATTTTTAATAATGAAATTTGCTTTAGCTGAGGGCTTTTAATAGCAAAATAGAATTTTTATACAAGCTCAGCTCGCAAACTAGAACCCGCAAGGAGTCCACTCAAAAAAAGCTGTAGTTTTGATGTGCTCTCACTTTGGATGAGGGTATCAATCATTTGTATCCTTCTTTAATAAACTGAGAGCATCACTTCAAGTGATACCCTCAGGGAGAAGAAATCGATATTCTGCCCGCAAACTCGAACTTCGCTTAGCCAATAACAAAAAAATGGGACACGTCTCAACATGTCCCATCCATTAGCCCTGTAAATTATGAATTAATCTTCGGTCGCATCACTCTCATTGTCATCATTGGCATTTCGAGTTTTGCGAGCACGCGCCTTAGCGTTTACCTCTTCAATTCTTCGCTCAATGGCATTCAGCATATCACCATATTTCTCTGGCTGCACACTATCCCAATTGTACAAGTGTGGCAACAACTTTTCGTTAATGATGTTGCGAAGAACATTCTTCTGGCTCGATGGAGCAATCACCTCCTCAATTTGCGATTCCTGAGCGTTTAGTTCCTCGTAACAAAGCTCAGCATTTTTTAAGGATGCTTTTGCTTTTGCTAAGCAATCACTCACCCCAACCAGCTTATCAAGTTTGGCCTTCATGGCAGGTTCTTCAAATTTTGAGAACAGTATGTTGGCATTGGTAAACTGCCCCTCAAAACTTAAGTTTTGAAGCTGACGATTGTACAGGCCCATTACATCCCAAACTTCGTTGGCATCATTGGCAATTTCTGCACTGTCCATATTTCTGTTTGCAGTAATAAAGCCTTTCAAGCAAGTAAAGTCATTGTCGAAAATATTGTCTAATTCCTTTAATTTCGTGCTAATAGAGCCTCTTTTACTGTATTTAATACTACTTTCCAATACCAATCGTTCTTGTTTCTCTTCTGCAAGAATTTGCGTAAGCAGAGCATCTTCGCTGGTATCAATTTTTACACTTTCTACTTCAATGGTTTTACCGATACTATTGATCTCATCACCACTGCAATAATAATAAACAGTTATTGACATTTGTTTAAGATTTTTAGAGTTAAGGGCTAAAATCAATATCGAATTTAGAAATATAATTCAGAAATAAATGTTAATTGATGTTAAAACAGTATGATAAGTAAAATAAAGAATAAATGTTTTGGTGTATTAAACCAATTATTATAATTTTAATATTTTTTTTACAGTTTTAAGATAAGTTTTATCGTGATAATGATTTTGTTCTCTATTTATCGCCATTATTGATTTGATGATTATTTTGCAACAAAATATTCACCAAAATGAGTTGGGTGAAAAATGGTACACTAAAATTACCTTCAAAATGAATTTGATGATTTTTTTGTGCAAAATAGTTGACCAAAACGGATTTGAAAGCCAATTTTGCACAAAATAATCGCCTATATTGATTTTTGCCTGAAATTTTGCGCGAAATAATGATAAATATTGATATTTAAGCTAAAACTTGTACAAAATAATCACCAAAATTGATTTTTGAGTCCAGATTTGCACAAATTTTTGACAATTATTGATTTTGAATCATAATTTTGTACAAAATTCTTTCCCAAATTGATTGTAAGGCCCAAATTTGTACAAAATAATCACCAAAATCGATTTTGAATCCCAGATTTGGACAAAATAAACGTCACAACTTATTTGATCATTATTTTGTGTGAAATCTTCACCAAATTGATTTTATACTCATTTGCAGGTAGAAATATGTTGATATTGGGTTTTTGTAAAAAGGAAGGGATATATGTTGAGAAGGAATATGTGAACTTAAAAGTATATGTTGTTGATTCTATTAGATAATTTTGTAGATTTGATTTCAAATTGAAGATTTTTGTGATATTAAAGATAAACAACTTGAAAAACAGATTATGGATTATTTAAAAATCACGAGCAAATAAAAAGAAAACTCAGATACTTTATAGTATGAGTGCTTCGCTTATGTTCTGCCTTCAGCAGGATATGGAAAATTGGTATAAGATCCGAATTAAAATTAATATACTGAAATAAACTAAACTAAACTTACTTAGAATTGATATAAATATAATTAATGATATTTTGTTGTATTTGATATTATTGAATTCTATACAACAATTGGCAGTTAACTTTTATAATGATATCTAATCAAGTATTAAAATTTAATCAAATTATTATGAAAAAAACATTTTTACTAGTATTTCTGTTATCTATAAGTTTCATTAGCTTTTCACAAGAAAAAATGACTAATCAATCTATATTGGATTTGATAAATTTAGGTTTCGAAAGTGAGATAATCAAAGCAAAGATTAATTCGTCTTCAACAGATTTTGATACATCTATTGATCAACTTAAAATTTTAAAAGAAAAAGGAGTATCTTCTGATGTTTTGGCTTTAATGATAGATAAATCCAAAGTAGCAGTAGAGAGTGGAGTTTTTTATAAACGCAATGAGAAATTAATTAAAATTGAGCCTTCTGTTTTTTCAGGAACTAGAACTAATGCTCTTGGAGCTGCAATGTCTTATGGAATTGCACCAGCAAAAATGAAGTCATATGTTAATAATGTTAGTTCTTCGAACAAGGTAGAGTCTAAAAATTTAACTTTCATATTCCAGTTTGATACAAAAAATAAAAATGATTTAGGAAGTGGGAATTGGTGGTTTAAAGCTGCAACTTCTCCAAATGAATTTGCTTTAACTGCATTGAAAAAGAAAAATAATCGAAGAGAGTTAGTAACAGGTAAAATTAGAGGAATTACTGCATCTGCTCAAATGGGAGTTGATCCTAAAAAGTCGATTAAGTTTTCAATTGAAGATTTGGGAAGTGGTCGATATAAAGTAACTCCTAATATAAATTTGGTTCCTGGTGAATACTGTTTCTTTTACCAAGGTACGATACCAATGGGAGGGTTTAATAACCAATCTATTTTTGATTTTTCTGTACAATAAAATTCGTGCTGTATATTAAAACCCCAGCTCGAATAAATGAGATGGGTTTTTTACTTCTGATAGCGCGATTATTTCGTTTGTGTTCTGCATTTAGCAGAGCATTGAGATTCTTTACATGCACTGAGTTGCAAACTCGAACCAGCAAGGAATCATTTTTCTATCCTTGGGTTAAAACCCAAGTCAAAGGATCAATTCTGTACAAACCACTTCCATATGCCCTTTGCTTTAGAGGGTTTTAATATCATAAATAGATTTTTTTTATACAAACTCTGCCCGCAAACTAGAACCAACGAGGAGTCCACTCAAAAAAAAAGCTGTAGTTTTGATGCTCTCACTTTGGGTGAGGGTATCAATCATTTGTAACCTTCTTTAATAAACTGAGAGCATCACCAGAAGTGATACTCTCAGGGAGAAGAAATCGATATTCTGCCCACAAACTAGAACCAGCGAAGAGTCCACTCAAAAAAAAGCTGTAGTTTTGATGCTCTCACTTTGGGTGAGGGTATCAATTATTTGTATCCTTCTTTAATAAACTGAGAGCATCACCAGAAGTGATACTCTCAGGGAGAAGAAATCGATATTCTGCCCACAAACTAGAACC
>JAOARS010000133.1 GCA_025210415.1 Marinifilum sp.
AAAGAGGTACAAACGCTATAAAACCAGTTTAAATCGTGCCTATAAATGGTTTGAAACTGTACGGAAACAATTTCCATCGCTGTTTTATCATTGGCAAATAGAATTATGTGATTAAAGCGTTTAGATTTGTATAACAAGAGCCGTATGACGGGAGACTGCCACGTACGGTTCTGTGAGAGGCTTAGGGTGAAACTCCCTTTGCCTACTCGACCAATTTACCGTTAAAGAGAAGTGCTCAATCGGACTAAATAATGCTATCAAACAAATAGTTTCTAAACCCAAAGAGCACACAAAGATATTGTATTATATAAAATAAGAATGAGACTTTGGACAATTCAACCAATTGAATGGTACAAAAAACTGTGCCGAGATGGTATAATTTATGGAGAAGAGGAATATATCGAGTGGATAGAAGAAGGTATGTTCAATTATGCTTACCATTGGATGATCAAAGAAATGACAAATAGAATTGGCATTAGTGAAAAAAAAGACAGTTATCCAATATGGGCTTGGTTTCAATACAATACATCAAAACAATGCCGTCCAGATCTAAGAAATTCTGGATTTTTACCAAAGGGCACAAAAGGAGTACGTATTGAATTTGAAAAGTTGACTAAAGATGTACTTCTTTCTGATTTCAATTTATGGGGACATGTTCTAAACTACTGGTATATTGCTGATGATGAAAATGAAGGTAATCTATTTGACAGAAAGTTGTCTAATAATAATATTAGTTTCATTGATAAAAAGAGTTACACGACAGACTTGAGAAAAATTCTTGAAGATAGTTGGACAAAAATTTTTGATATGGATTATTGTCGCGAATATTCAGCTTATTCGTTTGAGCAAAAAAACATCCAAGCAACTTTTTGGAGCCTTTCGACAAATGAAATAAAAAAAGTCGATTTTTTTACTGCTAGATAAGTAACTTTGAGATTTATATAAAAATAAATTAAAGCCAGTACATAATATTTTGTAAATTTAATAGGCGGTGTCCGTAGTGCACCAACGGCGAATTTCCGAACCATTTTCCATCGGTAGGTCGACTGGAAATTTCATACAACTCATCACGAAAATTTACAGTTTATCGTTGAACTTAAAAGGATATATCTAAAAAAAACGCCTCTTTGGAGGCGTTTCCCATTTTCATAAAGCTAAAAGCAATATTTATTCTCATCTATCAGCTTTTTAGCAATCATTCGGCGTTCTTCTTTGCTGTTTAGTCCGCTGTGCTTGGTAAAGCGTTTCAAGCCTAAAAGCATCATGCGCAGTTCATCGCCCGAGGAGATGCTGTTAGCAGCATCTTTGGCATTTTTGTGAATGCGATCGGCAGCGTCGTAAAAGAAAACCTTGCACATTGCAATTTGTTCCTGACATGCTTCTTCTCCTTTGGTTTCTACCAGTTTTTTAACGCGTAACAATAAAGATTCAGCCTGATAGCAATCGGTAATGATATCAGAAATATTCATAAGAATTTCCTGTTCCTTATTTAGTTTTTGCATGAACTTTTGAGCAGCTGCTCCGGCAATAAGCAATGCACATTTTTTAAAACCTTGAATCAATTTGGTTTCAGCTGCCAATAAACTTGTATCTTCATCTCCAAATTCAGGAATAGACATGAGTTCTTTGGCTACGGATTGCGATGCTGCCAACAAAGGCAATTCATTTTTAAAAGCTTTTCGCAACAGGTAATCTACCACCAACATGCGATTGATTTCGTTGGTTCCCTCAAAAATTCTGTTGATTCGAGCATCGCGATAAGCACGCTCCATTGGAGCTTCGGCCGAATAGCCCATGCCACCATAAATCTGAACACCTTCATCTACTACATAATCTAAAGCTTCGGATGCTGCAACTTTTAAAATGGCAGCCTCGGCAGCAAACTCTTTCTGTGCCTGAACAGATGCCTGCTCTTTGCTCATTCCTTCTTCAATCAAATGATGTTTGGTGTTCTGAATATCGTTACTGCAGCGGTAAATGGCCGATTCAATGGCATAAGTGCGAATGGATTGTTCTGCAATTTTGTACTGAATGGCTCCAAAATTAGAAATCTCCGTTCCGAACTGAATGCGTTCATTCGCATAGTTAATGGAGTTGTTAATTACCTTTTTTCCAGCTCCCAGAACAGCAGCGGCTAGTTTAATTCTTCCGTTGTTCAAAATGTTCAGGGCAATTTTAAAGCCTTGTTCTCTTTCCCCCAAAAGATTCTCAACAGGAATTTCGCAATTTTCGAAGAACATCATACAGGTCGAAGAACCTTTAATACCCATCTTCTTTTCTTCCTGTCCCAGACTAATTCCAGGAAAGTTTTTTTCTACAATAAAAGCACTCAAATTCTTGTCATCCTCAATTTTGGCAAATACTGTATAAATGTCGGCAAAACCGCCATTGGTAATCCACATTTTTTGTCCGTTCAGAATGTATTTCGAGCCATCATCCGAAAGTTTTACTTTGCTTTTTCCTGAATTAGCATCCGATCCCGACCCTGGCTCGGTTAAGCAATAGGCACCTTTGTATTCACCGCTGGCAAGCATTGGCAAATACTTTTCTTTTTGCTCTTGTGTGCCATAATATAAAATAGGAAGGGTGCCAATTCCAACATGAGCAGCATAAGCAACGGCAAATGAACTGTAAGTTCCCATCACCTCAGTACTTAGCATGGAGGTGTTCATGTCCTGGCCAAATCCGCCATATTCTTCAGGAACTACAATTCCCAGAAGACCCAATTCTCCAGCTTTATCCATCAGTGAGGTCATTAAGCCTTCTTCTTGTGCATCGATTCTGTCTTGCAAAGGGAAAATTTCTTTTTCCTGAAAATCACGACAGGTTTCCATAATCATTTTTTGTTCTTCCGAAATTTCTTCCGGAATAAAAATATCTTGTGGCATTGTTTCTTTTACCAAAAACTGACCGCCTTTTACTGTTTTTATTTTTTCCATGTATGTAGTGTTTATGTAGTTAAAATTATTATCCCTAAGCTTCCGAGAGGCACTTTTAATTGCCTTCCTTAGGTTATTAGTACAAAAAAAATATACTGTATTGTTAATTAAAATTTTTACGTTTCTATATGCTTGTTTCCCTTAAAAGGGAAACTGTCGACAGACTAAAGGATGAATTAGTAATTAACACAAGCCAAAGCACCCCTCTGCCTGTCGGCATCTCCCCTAACAAAGGGAGAATTTTTAAATTAATCGATTATATATGTTATTCTTCGTTCTATCATATTCACGCAATAAATGTTTTATATAGATTAGTTCCATAACAGAATACTTATAGCAATTCAAATATTCCGGCAGCACCTTGTCCCGATCCCACACACATGGTAACCATACCGTACTTTTGTTGTCTTCTTTTCATTTCGTGCAAGAGTTGAACCGATAGTTTGGTTCCTGTACAGCCAAGTGGATGTCCCAAAGCAATTGCTCCACCATTCACATTGGTAATTTCAGGATTCATATCCAGTTCTCTCATTACCGATAAAGCCTGAACAGCAAAAGCCTCGTTCAATTCAATTTGTTGTATTTGATTCATATTCAATCCCGATCGTTTTAAAACCTTTGGAATGGCTTCAACAGGGCCTATTCCCATGTGTTTTGGCTCTACACCGGCAACAGCATAAGATACAAAACGAGCAATTGGCTCCACGTTTAACTGTTTCAACATCCTTTCAGAAACCACCAATACAAAGGCAGCACCGTCTGATGTTTGGGAGGAATTTCCTGCTGTAACAGATCCATTTTGAGCAAAAACAGGCCTCAGTTTTGCCAATCCTTCCAAGTTGGTATCTGCTCTTGGCCCTTCATCCACGGAAACAATGTGTTCTTTTGTTTCTGCTTTCTCATTTTTGTTCACGAAAGTTTCTCTTACCGTAATGGGAACAATTTCATCAACAAAACGGTTTGCAGCTAGTGCTTCTAAAGCCTTTCTGTGCGAATGGAAGGCAAATTCATCCTGATCTTCGCGCGAAATGTTGTACTTCTTTTGCAAAGCTTCCGCTGTTATTCCCATGTTCCAATAATAATCAGGATTCGATTTTGCAATACCCAAGTTGGGAACCAGTCGCCATCCACCCATTGGCATGAGCGACATCATTTCAACACCACCAGCCAGAATACAATCGGCCAATCCTGCTTCAATTTTCGAAGCAGCAATGGCAATTGTCTCCAAACCCGAAGAACAATACCTGTTAACAGTCATTCCGGGCACCTGTATGTTATCCAATCCCATTAGGGAAATCATTCTGCCAATATTCAAACCTTGTTCGGCTTCTGGTGTAGCATTTCCAACAATTACATCATCAACCAGTAAAGGATCTAAATTTGGAGTTTTCTCCATGATATGTTTTACCACTCTTGCGGCCATATCATCGGGCCTGATGAGGCGAAGCTTTCCTTTTTTAGCTTTGCCTACGGCGGTTCTGTATGCGGCTACTATATATGCGTTCATCGTTAATGTTTAATTTTTAGTGATTAATGTTAAATAATCATTGTTGTTAATGATTAGCGAAGAATGAATTAATCATTAAACACTAATCATTAACTATTGTTTAGTTTCTAAGGATTTTCCCTTTTTGTAAAAGGCTTTGCATTCGTTCCAGTGTTTTCTTTTGCTGACACAATCGAACAAAGGCAATGCGTTCCAGGTCGAGTAAATAATTTTCAGATACTTTGGTTGGTTCACTTAGTTCGCCACCACTTAGGACTTTTCCTAACTCTATTGAAAGGTGTTTATCGTATTCTGAAATGTAATTTCCTACTTCCATTCCATCGGCACCGGAATAGATCAAAGCCAGGCCTTCGCTTCCCAAAACTGTAATATCTTTGGTTGGCAGAGGAGGAGTATAGCCTTTTTCAACCATAAGCAAGGCGGATCTTTTCGCATAACTTAACTGGTGCTTTTTGCTAATGATTACTTCATCAACATCCTTTCGGAGATATCCCAGTTCGAAAGCTTCGTAAGCCGACATGGAAACTTTTGCCTGGCCAATACTTAAGAATTTATCGCGAAAGCGGTTGGTTCTGATGTCGTCCTGAGCAATTTCGTTTGACAGTCGGTAAGCAAATTCCTTGGTTCCACCACCTGCAGGAATAACTCCAACACCCAATTCAACCAAGCCCATATAGGTTTCGGCATGTGCAATTACTTTATCGGTGTGCATACAAAGTTCGCACCCACCTCCCAGAGTCATACCGTGAGGTGCAGCTATTACCGGAACCGATGCATATTTAAGCTTTAGCATGGTATTTTGGAAAGTGCGAACGACCATATCTAGTTCTTCAAACTCCTGTTCAATGGCAAGCATAAACACCAAGCCAATATTGGCTCCAGCCGAGAAATTTTCTCCTTCGTTTGAAATAACCAATGCCTTATAATCATTTTCGGCAAGCTCAATGGCCTTGTTAATTCCTTGTATAATTTCACTTCCAATGGTATTCATTTTGGTGTGGAATTCAAGGTTGATGATTCCATCGCCAAGATCTATGATGCTGGCTCCTTCGTTACTCCAAACTGTTTGCGTAGGACGCAGGTTGTTTAATAGTATCAATTTTTCCGTTCCCGGGATTGTTAGGTATGAGTTGCTTGTAGTGTCATAGAATTGTTTTTGTCCATTGCTTAATTGATAGAAATTTAAATCTTGTTCTGCCATTTTGTAAATCCAATCAGCAGGTTTGTATCCCATTTTTTCCATGAGGGGAAGTATTTTTTTCACTCCCAGACTATCCCAAATTTCGAAAGGCCCCATTTCCCATGCAAAACCTGAGCAAATGGCTTCATCAATTTTATACAATTCGTCTGATATTTCAGGAATACGGTTTGAAACATAGGTGAACAAACCAAAAAATAGTTTTTGATAGAACTGATTTACTTTGCTATTTCCTTTTAATAGAATTTTGAATCTATCGTTTAGATGAGGAACAGCCTTTGCAGCTTCAAATTCGGCGAATTTCACTCTTTGTTTTTCCTGATATTCGAAACTTTCAAGGTTCAAACTTAAAATTTCACTCTTTCCTTCCGATTTAATTTTTTTATAAAACCCCTGTCCGGTTTTCGATCCCAGCCACTGATTTCCCATCATGTGCTGAATAAATTCAGGGATTTGAAAAACTTCTATGGCTTCGTCATGAGGCAATGCTTTTTGCAGGTTTTGTGCTACAAATACCAAAGTGTCCAACCCAACAACATCGCAAGTGCGAAAGGTTGCCGATTTTGGCCTTCCAATGATTGGCCCGGTGAGTTTATCTATTTCTTCAACTGTAAATCCAAATTCATCAATTAAATGAAAAACAGCCATCATAGAATAAACACCAACTCTGTTGGCAATAAAAGCAGGAGTATCTTTACAGCTAACAACTGATTTTCCCAAAAATCGTTCACCAAAATCAGTAAGAAAATTCAATACATCCTGACTGGTTTTAGGAGATGGAATAATTTCCAATAATTTTAGATATCGTGGAGGATTGAAGAAATGTGTTCCGCAAAAATGTGCAGCAAAGTCTTCCGACCTTCCTTTAATCAGCATCTGAATTGGAATACCTGATGTATTTGTTGTAACCAGAGAGCCTGTTTTTCTGTGTTCTTCAATTTTTGAGTACAGCTCTTGCTTGATTTTTAGATTTTCAATTATGGCTTCTATCACCCAATCGCATTCGGAAATTTTGTGCAAGTCATCTTCAAAATTTCCTGTTGTAATTCTATTTGCATATGCCTTTAAGTATAGAGGGGCAGGCTTTAGTTTCGTGGCTTTTAGAAAAAGATCATTTACAATTCGGTTTCTCACCATAGGATGATTAAGTAACAAGCCGGCCTTTTGTTCTTTTTCATTAAGCTCTTTTGCAGGCATATCTAACAACAAAACTTCTAAACCTATATTGGCAAAATGACATGCAATTTGAGCACCCATAACTCCGGCACCCAATACTGCAACTTTTCTTATTTTTCGAGTCATATTTTTATTTGTTATAGTGTGTGAATGAATACTTGTTAAAGTTCTTCTTCGTAGGCATATATTTCTTGAATCAGGTGGCCGTATTTGTCTTTCAGAACCTTTCGCTTCAATTTTAGAGTTGGCGATAATTCACCCGAATCAGGAGTCCAAACATCTGCTACCAAACGGCTTGTTTTTATTTTTTTCGGGCGATCCAGATTTACATTGGTTTTCTCAACTTCTTTCCAAATTCGGTCTTGAATTCGCTCGTTTTTAATAATTTCTTCAGAGCTGATAAAATCTAATTTTTTTCTTTTGCAATATTCTTTTAAGAATTCAAAATCAGGAGAAATCAGTACAGAAGGGAATCGTCTGAACTCGCCAATAACAATGGCCTGATCGATAAATGGAGATTCCTTTAGCTTATTTTCGATAACTTGTGGTGCAATATAAATTCCACCTGAAGTTTTAAAAATCTCTTTCTTACGATCGGTAATTTTCAGAAAACGATCTTCAACTATGCAGCCAATATCGCCGGTATGGAACCAACCATCTTTGTCAATCACTTCATTGGTTAATTCAGGATTTTTATAATATCCTAGCATGATATTTGGTCCGCGAGCCAATATTTCACCATCTTCAGCAATTTTTACTTCCACACCTTCGAGTACAGGCCCTACAGTTCCAAATTTAATATCGGGATAGGAATTTTGGTTTGCAGCAATAATGGGAGAGGTTTCCGTTAATCCGTAACCTTCTTGTACAGGAATGCCGGCAGCCCAGAATAAACGCTCTAATCTAACCTGTAGTGCTGCTCCTCCCGAGCACATAAACATGATGTTACCACCAAGTGCTTCTTGCCATTTGCTAAAAATTAGTTTTCTGGCAATTTTCAATTTGAATTCGTACCACCAGCCATTGGCACCATTTAGTTCATACTTTTGGCCAAGGTTTACTGCCCATAGAAATAAGGATTTTTTAATCGTTGGCAAACTCTTTCCTTTTGCCATGATTTTGTCATATACTTTTTCGAGTAAGCGGGGAACGGTAGCAAATCCATGAGGTTTGACCTCTCGCAAATTATCGCCAATGGTTTCCATACTTTCAGCATAATAAATACTAATTCCTTTATACTGATATTGATAGTTAACCATTCGCTCATAAACATGGTTAATTGGTAAAAAGCTCAAACATTTGTGGTTTGAGTTAAGAATTAATCGTGCAGCCGAAGCAAGTACATTACTGGTAAAGTTTTTATGCGATAACATAACACCTTTGGGGTTGCCTGTTGTCCCCGATGTGTATATTATTGTGGCAACATCTTCAGGCTGTATGCTTTCTTTTACGGATTCCAATTGTTCCTTGTGTTTATTACCAAGAGTTTTTCCAATATCCGCTAAGCGAAGCCAGTGAGCCACGGCTTTAATCTTATCAAAGGAATATACCTTTTTTATCGAAGGGTGATCATTAAGTAGCGGTTCAATTTTGCAATACAATTCTTCACTCGAAACGAATATTAAACTTGGTTCGCAATGACGAATAATAAAATCGTAGCTTTTTGCACTAATTGTTGGATACAATGGAACATGAATTGCCCCGATTTGAGCCAAAGCCATATCAACAAAATTCCATTCAGGCCTGTTGTTCGATATGCTAATTACCCGATCACCTTTTTTAAGTCCGCTATCCAATAAGGCATAGCTGATTAAATCTGCATATTCCAGATATTGTTCTGTTGAATAGCTAATCCATTTGCCATCTTCTTTCTTTACGAAAGCATCTGTTTTATCAGGATAATTTTCCCGATAATTGTCTAGTAAATCAAAAATGCGCGTAACCATAATTGTAGATTTAGGTATGTAAGGCATTACAGCATTTCAAAATGGGTTCTAATCATTTTGATGCGCAAGAAATAGTCTCTAATAATTAGAGATGAGAGATTTAAAGTTCATTTAATGTAGGTAAATTTCTAAAATACTGTATTGTTCCTTTAGAAATTTATCGGCATTAAGCATTTTAAAATGTAAAATTTATTTGAATAAGATTTTACATTGCAACTAGTATAAATTTTGTGTAAGAAGTTGTATTGGGAATTTGTTTCGGCGATTTTCCGAAATCTTTTTACACTTACATAAAAATTACAAAAAGGAATTTGAAAATGAAAGAATAATTGGTAAGAATTCTTTTTTATTTGGTAAGCGAAAAAAAAGGAAGCTTTTAATGGCTTCCTTCATTTGGTTAAAATTTCTTTCAGTTGTTAGATAGAACTCTCGATGAATTTTGAATCATTTTAGTGTGGGTGTTGAAATTGATTTTATGATTCCCACTGCGATCCAATTCATGTTCGTTTCATATTTTATAAGTGGTATTTGGATATTTGTTGAAATCCTCGCAGAAAATCTTCTACTTTCATGTGTTTTTTTCCTGCTTGTTGCAGCACTTTTATAGATAAAAAACCGCCACTTACAGCAACTTTTAAATAAGTTTTACCATTGGTATGCAAACTTCCGATTTCATTATTGTGATTTTCTTTAATTTTTTCTGTTGCAAATATTTTTAAACCAATCTTTTTTTCTTCTCCATTTGGAATCATTTCTGTCCAGGCAGCAGGATAAGGACTTAATCCTCGAATTAAGTTGTGAATGCAGTCAATGTTCTTTGTCCAATCAATTTTACAATCCTCTTTAAAAATTTTCGGAGCCATTTTAATCTTAGCAGTATCTAAGCTTTCTTGAGGTATTTGAGGATAATCACCAACTTCAATGGCCTTAACTGTTCTTACAACCAAATCGGCACCAATATTCATTAACTTATCATGAATGATTTCAGCATTATCATTTTCATTAATATCGGTTTTTTCCTGAAAAATGATGTTGCCGGTATCTATTTCGTGTTTTAGAAGAAAGGTAGAAACACCTGTTTCTTTGTCACCATTGATAATTGCCCAGTTAATTGGTGCAGCACCTCGATACTGAGGAAGTAGTGAAGCATGAAGATTTAGTGTTCCATGTTTTGGCATATTCCATACCACTTCAGGCAACATTTTAAATGCAACTACCACTTGCAAATCAGCTTCTAATGCTTTAAGCTCGGCAAGAAACTCTTCATTTCTGAATTTTTCGGGTTGTAATATTTTTAACCCCTTTTCAGCGGCATATTTTTTTACTGCTGCTTCCTGTATTTTTTGGCCTCTGCCAGCAGGTTTATCAGGATTGGTAATTACTCCTACCACATTAATACCAGCATTTAAAAGTGCTGCAAGAGGAGCTACCGCAAAATCGGGAGTTCCCATATATACTACTCGTAAACTCATGTTATACCATTTTAACTATAAAGTTATCGTTTGGTATAATGCCAATAGATTAATGACAGCGCTAAATACCAAACAAATTTAACGCTAAGCTTATTAACTAATCGGTATTATACAATTTAAAAATAAGCGTTAATTGGCCTTACTCTCTTAAGTTTCTATTTCCTTTGTTGTGTTTTGGAAAGTACGGACAATGTTTGCATCCGTTACCACAGCAATATCCTCTTTCTGTAAGATATTTCTTTGTAAGAATTCTATATCCGTCAGGACTCATGTAATAATCAATATCAGGCTTTAAATCATCAAACATGTTAGTTTTGTTTTATTTGTAAAAACTCTTTTATGCTTTCGTTTTTAATTGTAACCGAAAGATGATAATGAGATATTTTGTATTTTCCATTTTCCAGTATCAGAACTCCTGACCCTCTGCAAACACCCATCCAAGTGTTTAAAAGTTCGTCGAACCAAATGGTTTCTTTATTTTCGGATGTATAAATTTTTCGATCGAAAGCTTTAAAATCCCAGGTTGTTCCTTTTTTGAAATAGGGTTGACAGAAGCTTAAAAACTCTTTTCGAGTCCACCGTTCAGAAGGATCGGTTCCGATGTAAGTTGCATCTTCTGTCATTAATCCAAAATATTTTTCCAGATCAGCTTCGGCTGCTGCTCTGTGCCAATTGTCAAGCAGATTAACAATCTCTTTTTCGGAATATAAAGTTTGTTGTTTACATGCCGAAAGTAATCCAAAGATTGAAAGTAGAATTATAAATATCGATTTATGCATTTTTCTTTTTGAAAAACTTTACCGGATTAATCTTTTTAAAGAAATCAATATAATTTTCGATATTGAAAACAGCTGAATCGGTTGTTGCTTTGTATGTTAATATTATCCCTAAAGGAAGAATAATAAGAGATGAAATCCACATGCCAATTGCAGGAGGAAGAACCAATTCTTTTGCAAAACGTTCTCCTGTCATCGATATAATGTAATAAAAGATGAAAAACAAAACAGATATAATTACCGGCATTCCTAAACCACCTTTACGGATAATTGCACCAAGAGGAGCTCCAATAAAGAAAAATATTAGGCATGCAAAGGGCAGGGTAAACTTTCTGTGCCATTCGTTAGTGAATTTTTGAATCCATTTCTTTTGGCTTAAAAGCTCACCTTCTTTTCTCGATACATTTTCTCTTGCTTTTCTGGCAAAACTTAGTGCAGTACTTACCGATGTTAGCTGTTTGGTTAAAGTTGCAGCTTTAAATAATGAATCGGCATCCATAGATTTCTTTAAAAGATCTTGTGATTTTAAAGAATCTCTGCGAATTGTTTTGGCATCTTTTTTAAAGTAATGTCTTGATAATAAATTTTTAACTAACCTGTCTTTTTCCGTATTTAGTTTACCTTTTAATGAGTCTTCAGAATGTATTAATTGCTTAAGATTTAACATTCTGTAGTTTTTACTGTACCGATCTTCGTTACTTCTCTTTAATTCACTGCTTCTTAAAGGTACGTTTGTTTCATATTCCTGAAATTTGATTCTTCGGGAAGGATGCTTTTTATCTCTGCGAGATTTTTGTTTTACATCCTGATACATATTGCCACTATATAAGGTTAGTGTCATATTTTGTTTACTTGGGGAAGTAATCATGGTTCCCGAATCGGCAACTGTTACATTTGTATTTCCTCTCCGTTCACGATGATCGTAAATCAGTAAATTGTACATCATTCCGGTTTCCTTGTCTATTTTATCAACTTTTATACTAAAGTTAGGGAGGTCATTTGTAAAAATACCTTCCTTCAAAATCAATTCAGGTTTCTGATTTTTGATATCTATTAAAAGTGAGGTAGTTTTTAATGAGGCCACCGGCATTACGTAATTGGCAAAGAAAAAAGCACTTATACTAATTATTACAACAAGTGTGGTAAGTGGTTGCATGATTCTTTGCAAGGAAATTCCGGCAGCTTTCATGGCAGTTAGCTCATAATTTTCGCCCATATTTCCAAAGGTCATAATAGAAGCCAACAGAATAGCCAAAGGCAGCGCCATTGGAACCAAAGTGGCAGAAACGTAAAACAAAAATTCGGCAATTACAGTCCATTCGAGCCCTTTACCAACCAATTCATCGATATATTTCCACAGGAATTGCATGAGCAAAACGAACATGCACACAAAGAAAGTGAAGGCTAATGGCCCAAGAAAACTTTTAAGAATAAATGAATGTAAACGTTTCATTCCGAAATATTTTAATTGAAAACGAGAACTCGAAAATCATGATTCAGATCTCGTATTGCTATCTAAAAAATAAGACCAATAACTTGTAGAAACTGGTCTTACATAGCTTACAAAAATAAGCTAATTATTTAGGAATTGGTGTTATGATTTGTTAAAAAATCATATTCCCAAAACATGTTTTAATTCGGCGATTTGAGTATCCCAAAGTTCAATGCTTTCATCGATTTCATCTTCATCGGCAAAATCGGTAATAATCAGTGATAAATCGTTTGTAAGAGCATCTATTTCAATTTTAAATTCAAAATAGCTTTCATCATCTTCACTGTCAAGCCAGTGAAATCGAATTAAACGATTATCCTTTTTAGTAATTAACTCAGCTTGCTGCTCCGAGCCATCCCAAAAGAAAGTGTATACTTTGCCTTTTTGATTTACATCATCGGCAAACCATTCTGACAATCCGCTTGCACTACTTAATCGGTCGAAAATAACTTTTTGCGAAGCTTGAAGTACATATTCCAGTTCAAATTGTTTCATCTGTTGGGGCATAAATGTTTTGATAATAAAATGTGGAGTATCATTTGTCTTAATAAGTTGCTCCTTTGTATTAAATTACTGTATTAATAAAGTGAAAAGTAAGTCAATACTAAAATTTTGCGCAAGATACTTAAGAATTCTCGAATAATAAAAAATGATTCTTAATTCTTTGCATTATCGTATATTGTTAATACATGGATATACTTATTTCACCAATACCTCATAAGTTAAGAAAATTTTACAAATCGATAAATTAAATGGTTTGGATTTTCGGAATTGAAAAAATGTAAAATGATTTTTTAAAAATCAAAAAGGATTCTATATTTGCACCGCATTAGAAAAAACGGCGAGGTAGCTCAGTTGGTTAGAGCGTCCCGATTTGGTATCGGGAAGGTCGGTAACAGAAGAGATACAAATTATCGTTTGAAACTGTAAGTTAAAAATATGGCGAGGTAGCTCAGTTGGTTAGAGCGTCCCGATTTGGTATCGGGAAGGTCGGTAACAGAAGAGATACAAATTATCGTTTGAAACTGCAAGTTAAAAATATGGCGAGGTAGCTCAGT
>JAOARS010000134.1 GCA_025210415.1 Marinifilum sp.
GCTTTTGACTTCGCAAAACAAGATAAGTGCACATCTCTTGTGTCAATTTTGATTGGCGGTTTAAATGATAATTACTTAGAACAACTTGCTAATAAATTTCAGGCTGGGGGTTTTTCGTTAGATTTTGTTCACAGAGTGTTTATAGAATATGGTGTTCACGATTGCCGCTTCGCTTTAATTGACCTCGAGCAAAAAGTAACTCGTCGAAGACATATAAAAATGGTATAATAACTTGATAGTTTGTAGGGATTGATAGATTTGCAGAGGATTAACTAAGAAATATATTTGGAAAGAAATAGAAGAATAAGTGTTTGTTGAAATAGGCTATATTAAACAGGTGCATTTTTTAATCATAACCATCCTATCAATATCTTTGGCCTGGAATTTCAAAGCGTAAAAGAATTATTGTTGTCGGGGTTTGAATGACAGCAAAAAGACAATTTTAAACAATGAACAATTTTAATATTAGGAGAATACTTGTAGAATTATTTCAAAGAAAGCTTGTAAATGGACGTGTATCTAAAGGAAATAAGAAGCTTGATAATCTGGTTGTAGGATTAGGTTTTTTAGGACTTGTTTTGCTATTCCTTGAGATACTGATCTATCGAAAAACAATCATTGAATTAAAAATTCCTTTAATGATATGGCTAACTCCAGGTATTATTCTAACGCCTATTTTTTACAATAAGCTGAACGACATTGATGGCATGAAAGCACATTGGATTCTTCATTATATATTACACAGTTGTATGACTGGTGCTTTTGTACTTTTTAGTTTTATGTCGATCAATTACTTTTTTGCAAGTTCATCAATCGAAACGAAGAAGTTCAAGGTGTTGGAAACAGGAAGTTTATCGGGAGGTAAAGGAAGTAGAAATAAGAGAAAGCCTTATGTGGTTATAAATTATGAAGGGATGGAGAAGGATTTGATATTCCCACATTCGGAAATGGAAAATGTAATGAATTCAAAGGCAGTTATGCTGGATGTTCGGAAAGGACTGTTTGGATTTGATGTTTTGGATGAGTATCAGGTTTGGGAATAGAAGCAATACTGTATTAATTTGAGTTTTTCAATACGTCAAAACCAATACCTCACAGAAAGGTTAGGGGTTAGCATCAAGCCTCGCCGGTTAATCTGTAAGACTTCATTAATTTTTCCGTCGCTTACATCGTAAAGAAGGTAAGAGCGATTTATTAAGTTTTTGCGATTATAGATATTCTGTAAGGCAAAACTAATTCGAAGTTTATGTTGGTAGTCTTTCTTAAATCGTAAGGTATAATTGGTAGAAAAATCTAGGCGATGGTAATTCGGTAATCTTTTCGTGTTCATTGGATAGTTTTCATCGCCATAATGAAAAGCAATGGATTTGGAGAAAAGGGTATAAGGTTTCCCGGTATGAAACTTCCACCCCAATGCGAAGTTAAATTTATTCCATTTCAGATTACCGGCTACATACAGTTTATGACGTATATCGAAATTGTCTGGAAATTTTTCACCGGCATTCAAATCACTAAATAAGAGTTTCGCATTCATCCACGAATAGCTGGCAAAGACACCCAGGTTTCTGATTTGTTTTTTAACCAGGCAGTCAACTCCTGTAATTGTTTTTGTTCCATGCGCTGTATTGTCCTCATTGCCACTAAAGCCTCTGGTAAACGTACTGATATTGTTGATCCGTTTATGGTAAAGATCAATGTCAATCTGCCATTTTTGCGGTGTATATAGAAGCCCGGTACTAATCTGTTTGCTTTTGATAAATGGAAAATCACCTCCATCATCAGAGAGGGTCCACAATTGATCCTCTAAACCAAATGCCTCTGTAGCAAACTCAACAATTTGATTGATGCTTTGAGTTTTTGATTCAGCAGAAATACGATAGCGTAAATGTTTCTTTAAAGAATATTCAATTTTAAGTCGAGGTTCAATGGTATAATGTTCTCCCAATGCATAATACGATGAGCGAATACCTGCATTAAAATAGATTCGATCATTTAACTGCAATGTATATTCATTGTAAAGTGAATGGTTTAGGTCATTGCCGCTATCCACCAAAGCCATGTATGGTTCTTCTTCAATTGAAGTTTGTCCGGCGAGCAAAAATGAGGTAGAACATAGGTTAGCTTGATAACCAATTACACTTTTTATTTTGGGGCTGATTTCCCAATCCATATAAGTTTGTAAATCCACATCTGTAATGTCATTTTCTTTGATCATATTAGTGGTAACTTCTTCATTAAACAGATATTCGGCGTTAAATCTGAAGGAATAATCTGTTGCTCTCAATTGTGTTGTTTGTTTCAATCGATTATTCCATGTATGCTCCCATTCCAGATTAAAACCCCAATTGTTGATGTTCATTTTGTCCTTTGTGTAGTCGGCATAATAGGTATCATGAATGGAATAATCAATGTTGTTTTGGTTATTAAGAATGCTCGTTGTAAGTCGATTGGTTGGTGAATATTCATTAATGATTTTGAAATTAAAGTCGTGGTAATTGTAGTTTTTATTGTGCTTGGAGGCATATTTGTTTTCACGACTTAGATCGATAATATGAACATTCTGGAATGTTTTTTCTTCATGTTGATTACTGCTTGTTGTAGCTATCCAGTCGTTAAACGATCGGCGAAATGATAGTACGATGCCTTTCTTTTTCTTCTTGCCAACTGGTGTTTTAAGGAAGAAATCGGCATGATTTAAGGTAGAACCGATGCCCATATGTAATTTCTCTGGAATTTTACTCGCAGTGTTGATATCAATTAAGCCTGAGATTCGATTACCGAATTTAGCACTGGTACCGCTTTTTTCGATCAGTACGTTTTCCACAACAAATGGATTAAATGCAGAAAAAGTTCCCGCAAAATGTCCCGTTTGATAAACTTTTATGCCATCCCATAGAATCAGGTTTTGATCGGGCGTTCCTCCCCGAAAGTGGATGCTCGAGGCGCTTTCGTCTGGGCTGTGAATACCCGGAATGTTTTGGATTGTTTCTAAAATATCCGGCTCTGATAATCCGGCAAAAGCTTGTGTGGCATTCAAATCAATAGAGAAACTCCCATTTTTATTGCGGTAAAATCCTCTGGATACATAGTTCTTTACCAGTACTTCTGATAAATTAATATTGTTTGGCGTAAGAAAAATAACTGAATCATTAAGGATGTCGAAGGCTTTTAGTTTTTTCATTTCATACCCCATGAATCGAATTTCAATCCAATCGTTATCATTCACATTCAATAGGGTAAACTCTCCGTTTAGGTTGGTTGTGGTGCCTTTTTGTTGGGATACATTATAAATGTGAGCGACTGGTAGACTGATTTGATTGAGTGAATCAATTACCAATCCCTGAATCCGGGCAAGTTGAACAGATTCGGCTTTTGTAATTACAAAATACCGTTGATTGATGGCTGTGAATTTGATTCTGGCCTTTTGTGCGATCTCTTTAAGAATTAAATCCAGGTCTTTATCCAATGAAGGATTCTTTATTTCTTTATCAGAAACAATACCTGGCTGATAGGAGAATTTAATTTGATGTACTTCTTCTAATTTTTGCAAAATAGAAGCTAAATCTCTTTGCTCTTGTTCATTCTGAGTCAAACCAGATACGCTTGAAAGCAAAAATATAATCAGAAAGATATATCGCATTTTACTTGATCAGTGTAACTGTGCTTTTGTTTAATTGATATTCAATATCCAAAGTGGAGAATACCGTTTTAAGAGCAATATCAACATCTTTATTGGTGAAAGTACCAGAGAATCTTTGATTAAGATCGATGCCATCGTGAATGAAAGTTAGCTCATATTGCTCGCCAAGAAGCGCTAATACTTGTTGCAAACTCACGTTATCCAATGACGTTTCGCCATTAATCCAGGATGGTTTCGTTGCTTTCACCTGGAACCTACTAACGTTGTTTCCTTCCTGGCGTAAACCCATATCTTTCGTCAGAATCTGCTGCGCAAGCCTGGTGGACGTTCGTACTTTACCCGTGTAACAACTCACTTCATAGAACTGGTCATTGTCGCGAACGTTAAATTGAGTACCTAACACTTCAACACTTCCTTGACGACTCTTTACAGTGAAAGGAGCCTTGCTTTTCTGAACACTGAAAAAGGCTTCCCCTTCCAGTTTTACACTTCTTTTATTGTTCCAGTTCCATTTATAATAGGACAATTTTGATTTGGCATTTAAAACCACCTCCGAACCATCAGGAAGCAGAACACTGGCTTGTTGACCGTATCCACACGTAACGCTTTCGTGTAAGGTCAATATGCCTGCACCAAAAATGAGAAGGGCAATGGATGCTGCCATTGAAAGGGTCAAAGTTATTTTTCGGATGCGAGTTTGCTTATGTCTTGCAGCTTTAAGTTTTTCAAATGCTTCCTGTTTGTTGAAATCAGGTGTTTTTAGTTGAGCACTGGAGTCAGCAATTTTTTGATATAAATGAAAATCTTCCGTTTGCTCAAATTCTTTACGTTGATCCTCCTTTAAATCACCGCTGAGCCATCTCGCTATATAAGTTTCATCCTTTTCTTTCATGGTTATTTTAGTTTAGAACAGTTGTGTTTGTTGAAACCCTACGATTAAAGTGACATTTTTAAAGAATTTTTTAAGCTAATCAATGCTTTCTGCATTCTCTTTTCAACTGTTTTATCCGAGACAGATAAAAGCTCAGCAATTTGTTTGTATGTTTTTTTATCAATTCGATTCATGAGGAATACTTCTCTTTGGTCCGCTGGCAATTTGTTAATGGCACTTTTAAGTTGACGCATAAACTCCTCTTCCTCCAATAGAAATTGAGGATTTTCATTATCGGACGAACTTCCTGGTTGTTTTTGATGTTCCAATACGATTTTGTGATGCGCGTAATCATTTAAAAACAGGTTGTTCGCAACGGTAAATAAAAACGATCGGGCTTTGTCATAAAGCACTTTTGCGCAATTTTTCCAAAGCTTTAAGAATGCATCCTGCATTAAATCTTCTGCTTTGGCCATATTGCAGCATTTATAGTATAGAAAGTTTCGAAGCGCTTCTGATTGTTCATCAAAAACTCTCTGAAACACATTGTTTTCGCAAACTGACATCAATAAAAAATTAAAAAAATGCAATTAACCGATAGGGTAAAATAACTTCTACCTGTTCTAAAGGCAAATCAAGATAAATTATTCAATTAAAACAAATAGAAATGAACCTGGAGAGATATAGATATTGGTTTTTTGTAATATGTATTTTCACAATGTTTCTTGCAGGATGTGAGAAAGATGATGATAACCTGCCGGAAGAAGACAAAAATAAACAAGAGAAAAAAGCAGATGAAGATAAGCCCGAAGGAGAGCTGACCCTATATAAAGTAAAAGGAGAAAACTTATCGAAACTAAAGGATTTTAGTGTTTCTGGTAAAAGCCTGGAGTGGCAAAAAGATACTAAAAAGCATCAGCAGATATGGTCGATGACTAAGACGATTATTCCAATTGACGAACGAGTTCGATTCAGCGAGTTTCTGCTGTATGAAGGAAATGAATCGGGTACTGCAGGTTATGTAACACAGTTAGAGAATAATTTACTGAAATGGCAGATGGGTATTGCCATTGATATGGCTTTCGAAGGCGGATTTAATGCCGATGGAGAGTTGGCATATACGATTATCCATGAGTTTGGGCATGTGTTAAGCTTAAACGAGACACAACTTGACTTCAATAAATCCAAAGACGAATGTACAACCTATTACATTGATGAGGGATGTACAAAAGAAGCTTCTTACCTGTATCGTTTCTACAAGACTTTTTGGAAGGACATTATTGCTGAATTCAAGAAGATAGGAGATTCGGAAGATGAAGCTTATGCTTTTTACGAAAAATATAAGGATCGATTCGTCACAGAGTATGCTTCAACCAATCCTGTTGAGGATCTGGCTGAATGCTTTGCATTTTTTGTGACTAAGAC
>JAOARS010000135.1 GCA_025210415.1 Marinifilum sp.
AATTGTTGAAACAGCAATTAATTACTCATTAAATTTTGATTTGCTGGTTCCACCATACGATAATGTGAAAATTATGTCGGTGGCCCAGATATTTGAGAAAATTCAGAATGCGAGAATACAAACAGGTAAACGACTGGGGTTTCAGTTTAAATCTGATGACGTTTAAATCAATTAATAATTATCAATGATGAATTAAGAATTAAAATACATTCTTTTTTCACGATCATTTTATAATATTGTAACGCTTCACAAAGTTGAAGCGTTTTATTTTACCTGATAGTAAGACTTAAACTATTAACAATACACAACAATGAATACTGTAGCAGATAAATTTTTAAAATACGTAGCGTTTGATACCGAATCGGATACTGAAACAGGACTAACGCCAAGTACACCGGGGCAGATGGTTCTTGCAAAAGAATTGGCAAAAGAATTGGAAGAAATTGGACTGGAAAATGTGAGTGTTGATGAGAATGGATATGTGATGGGAGTGCTTCCATCGAATATAGATAAGGAAGTTCCAAAAGTTGGATTCGTAGCTCATATGGATACCAGTCCTGATTTTTCAGGAAAGAATGTAAAGCCTCAAATTGTAGAAAATTACGATGGAGAAGATATTGTTTTAAATAAGGAACAGGGTATCGTAATGAGAGTTTCCGATTTTCCTGAGCTTACCAATTACAAAGGTCAAACCTTAATTACAACTGATGGTACAACCCTTTTAGGTGCCGATGATAAAGCAGGTGTTGCCGAAATTATAACTGCAGTAGAGTTTTTGGCTAAAAATCCGGAAATTAAGCATGGTGCTGTACATATAGGTTTTACACCAGATGAAGAAATTGGTAAGGGAGCAGATTTTTTTAATGTGGAGAAGTTTGGTGCTGATTTTGCCTATACGCTTGATGGAGGTGAAATTGGCGAACTGCAATATGAAAATTTTAATGCTGCCTATGCAAAAATCACCTTTAAAGGGCGTAATGTACATCCGGGAATGGCAAAAGACAAGATGATTAATTCTATGACTATTGCCAATGAATTTGCTGCTCGTTTGCCAAAGGGTGAGGTTCCTGAAAAAACAGAAGGGTACGAAGGATTCTATCATTTAATTTCTATGGAAGGAGGAGTTGAAAGTAGCACTCTTCAATATATCATTCGTGATTTTGATATGACCAATTACGAAGCTCGCAAAAAGTTTATTGAAGATTTGTGTGCAGGGTACAACGCAAAATCAGGTGAAGGTACAGTTATACTTGAAATGACCAACCAATATTACAATATGCGCGAAAAGGTGGAGCCTGTGAAGTATATTGTTGACATTGCAGAGGAAGCCATGAAAGAGATAGGTGTTACACCAATGGTGATTCCAATTCGTGGAGGAACAGATGGCAGTCGTTTGTCGTATATGGGCTTGCCTTGTCCTAATATTTTTGCGGGCGGACACAATTTCCATGGTCGATTTGAATATGTACCGGTACAATCGATGGAGAAAGCTGTAGATGTAATATTGAAAATTGTAGAGTTGATTTCGAAAAGATAAATGAAATTCAGGTTATGATAGTGAAGGCAGCCAATGGGTTGCCTTTTTTTACATGTAGAATTTTAGTACTTTCAAATCAATTAAAAGTTATAAAATGAAATATCTGATTCTACTTATATCAATCTTAATCATATCATGTTCAGAAAATAAAATAGAAACACTTTATTTGCTTGAAGGAAGCTGGCAAATTGAAGGAAAACAACAATTTGAAAAGAGGGAGAAGTTTGATGGAAGCTTACAAGGAGCAGGTTATAAATTGATTAAGGAGGAGAAGCAAATATTTGAAAAGCTTGCCATAAAAGTAATTAAAGGGAAAGTTGTTTATCAGGCAACCGTTATCAATCAAAATGAAGGAAAAACAATCTCTTTTCCATTAAATGAGATGATTACAGAATATTATTCTTTTGAGAATTTTGAGCATGACTTTCCAAAGAAAATACAATATTTCAAATTGAGTGAGAATAAAATAAAGGTGAAAGTTTTGGGTGATAATGACCAAGGTTTTTCATTTGTAATGAATCGTTTACCTAATTGAACGTTTAATGCAAGACATATTAATGCACGCATGTAATACCATTTTGAAAATGGTATAAATTGCATGAGGAAAAGTTCCAAGCTAAGTCAGGTTATTAGATAACGAAAAGCAATACTACGCATCTTTTACTTAAATTTGCAGCATGCGAAAACAGCTTACATTTCATATATCTAATCCATGCAGGTTTAAAGAACAACTGTTGTTCTGGAGTAAAAAATTTCAGTATGTTTCTATTCTGGATAGTCATGAAGCAAATCAGAAAATTAACTCTAAAGCCGAATACAACACTTACGAATTGGTTGCAGGTATTGATGCATTGCAAATTGTAGAGCCAATACAAAAATTCTTTTCTGAATTAACAGAGGCAATTAAACAGGTTAACGATTGGTGGTTTGGTTATTTTGGGTACGATTTGAAGAATGAAATTGAAGAATTACAATCAGAAAATCAGGATAACTTAGAATTTCCGGAAATGAATTTTTTTCGCCCTCGTTGGATATTTCTGTTAGATATCGATACCTTAATTGTTCATTATTTCGAAGAAGAATTTAAGGAGGAGGATATTTATGATTTGATAAATATGATTCAAAATCTGGATGTAAATGATGAAACATCGGTTTCTGTAAGCGAAATTAATTCTCGAATTACTCAAGAACAGTATATTGAATCGGTAAATCAGTTAAAAAATCATATTCGAAGAGGCGACATTTACGAAGTAAACTTTTGTCAAGAGTTTTATGCTGAAAACTGCAAAATAAAACCTCGTGGAACATACAAAAAACTGACCGAAGTTTCACCTACTCCATATTCAGGCTTTTACCAAATGGGAGATCAATATTTATTATCTGCCAGCCCCGAAAGGTTTATAAAAAAAGTGGGAAATAAAATCATATCGCAACCCATAAAAGGAACGGCTAAGCGAGGAGCTGATGAGTTGGAAGATAAAAAGATAAAAGAGAATTTATTTAATGATCTGAAAGAAAGAGCTGAGAACATCATGATTGTTGATTTGGTAAGAAATGATTTATCGAGAACAGCAGCAAAAGGATCTGTAATTGTTGAAGAATTGTGTGGTATTTATTCCTTTCCTCAGGTTCATCAAATGATTTCGACTGTGGTTTCTGAGTTGCGCAAAAATGTTCATTTTATCGAAGCAATTCGCCAATGTTTTCCAATGGGATCGATGACAGGAGCACCTAAAGTTCGTGCCATGAAGTTAATTGAGAAGTATGAATCGACAAAGCGCGGATTGTTCTCAGGTGCAGTTGGGTACATTACCCCTGAAGGGGATTTTGATTTTAATGTGGTAATTCGCAGTATACTTTACAATGCCAGAAATTATTACCTTTCGTTTATGGTTGGTGGAGCCATAACAATGCAAGCCGAAGCAGAGAAAGAATATGAAGAATGCTTGTTAAAGGCCAAAGCCATTATGAGAGTATTGAAGAATGAGTAGAGAAGTGAAAGAGTAAAAAGTGAATGTGTAAATGAGTTAGGATGACAGTTTAAAATACGATACTCATGATCACATTATTATATTACTAATTATTAATTACTATTGTGTTTCGTAAGTTAGTTCGATTTGTAGAAGAGGAAAATTTATTTTATCGCGACGAAAAAATATTGGTTGCAGTAAGTGGTGGAATCGATTCTGTTGTGCTTCTTCATTTGCTTCAAAAAATGGAAGTGGAGTGTGCTGTTGCACATTGTAATTTTCATTTACGCGCTAAAGAATCAGATGGCGATTTTGAATTTGTAAAAAGTTTGGCCAAAAAAAATAACATTCCATTTTACTCGAAAGATTTCGATACCAAAGCTTACGCTGATACACATAAAATTTCTATAGAAATGGCTGCTCGTGAATTGCGATATGAATGGTTCAATCAGATTTTGGAACTAGAAAATTACCAATACATTGCAGTTGGACATCATGCCGATGATGTTGCAGAAACGGTTTTGATTAATTTAGTTAGAGGAACTGGTATTCACGGATTAACAGGAATTAAGTCGAAGCTGGGCAGAGTAATTCGCCCTCTGTTGCCATTCACCAGAAAAGAATTGGAAGAATATGCCGAATCTGAAGAATTAAACTATAGAGAAGATTCCACCAATAAGGAAACCGATTTTGTGCGAAATAAAATTCGCCACCAGATAATTCCAATTTTAGAGAAAATTAATCCATCCATTCGAAAAACAATGAGTGAGAACGTTCAACGCTTCCATGAAGTTGAACAAATTTACAATGATGTAATTGAAGAAAACAGATTACACTTGGTTTTTGAAAGAGAGAACCAATTGTTAATATCTATTTCTCGTTTACAAGAGTTACCTTCTCCATCTTCACATTTGTTCGAAATTCTGTCACCTTACGGATTTCATCATCGAGATGTAAGAATGATAACAAAATCTTTGGAATCCATTTCCGGGAAACGTTTTTTTTCATCAACTCACCAATTGCTTCGAGATCGAAAGTATTTAATCTTATCTCAATTGGAAGAGAACGATACCAATGAGTATTTGTTGGAAGAAAAATCTGGTTTAATTGAGTTTCCTTTCGAAATGGAAGTTTCTTTTATCGATAGAAAACCTGGTTTTAAATTTCCGCTAAACTCGCAAATTGCTTGTTTGGATGCCGATAAATTAAAATTTCCGCTTAGCTTGCGCAAGTGGCAAAAAGGAGATTCTTTTCGGCCAATAGGAATGAAAGGGAACAAGAAAATATCTGATTTTTTTATTGATCAAAAGTTCTCTTTGCAGGATAAAGAAAACGCATGGTTGCTTTTGTCTGGCGATAGAATTGCATGGGTTGTTGGCCATCGTTTGGACGATCGGTTTAAGATAACGGAAGCTACTGCTAAGATTTTTAGATTGGAAGTGAAGTAGTTTTAGAATGATATGGCTTGTTCACCGAGGGTGCAACGAACAGTAATATTTCTCATTTGTAAATAATACTTGACTCATAATTTATAAATTAGTCCTTACGATAAAACAATTAATACCAAATGCGATAATAAATGGAATAGATTATTTTGATCTTATTCAAGGCAAAAAAGTAAGGCATAGTTGTTCTACGTCGCATCTTTTTTAACGAAGAATAAGGTCAAAAGAAGCTTATAGCCCATTTATTGTCGATTTTGGCATAACTAACAAACTCACAAAATGATAAAACTAAAAAATTGCTTGGCTATTTTCATGCTAAGTGCAATTTCCTTTGCAGGATTTTCCCAATCCGAAGAGCTGAAAAGTGAAATTAATGAACTCAGGAAATACAATGAGAATTTAGACCATAGATTGGATCGCCTACAGAAAATGGTAGATGATATCATGTGGTTCGAGCGGGTAGGAGATGTTGCTCATATCGATAAATTATACATTTATGGCCCACCAAAATGGAAGGAGAAAAATCCAACGGCAAAAGGAGCTGGAAATCCTGTAAAATTTTGGACTTATGCTTTTTTTCCAAAAAATATCGATGTAAATAAGAAATATCCGCTTATGGTTTTGCCACATGGAGGTGTGCATGGCGATTTTACTACTTACTATACACATATTGTTCGTGAATTGATTGCACAGGAATATATTGTTGTAGCTGCAGAATATCGCGGAAGTACCGGATATGGGAAAGGGCATTACGAGAAAATTGATTACGGCGGATTGGAGAATGAGGATGTTTATGCAAGCCGCAATTACATGATTGAGAACTACGATTTTATTGATGAGAATAGAGTAGGAATTATGGGGTGGAGTCATGGAGGAATGATTACACTTTTTAACCTGTTTAATCATCCTAAAGATTATAAAGTTGGATTTGCAGGTGTTCCTGTTAGTGATTTGATTGCTAGAATGGGATATATGACCCAATCTTACCGTGATTTGTATTCTGCCGACTACCATATTGGAAAAACTGCAAATGATAATTTGGCTGAATATCGCCGACGCTCTCCGGCATGGAATACACATAAATTCCAGAACACACCACTGTTAATTCATACCAATACCAACGACGATGATGTGAATGTTTTGGAAGTTGAACATCTTATAAAATCGCTTAAAGCTGATGGAAAGAAGTTTGAATATGAAATATATCAGGCTGTTCCGGGAGGACACTCTTTCGATAGAATGGATACCAGGAAAGCAAAAGAAATTAGAGTGAAAATATATCAGTTTCTGGCCAAGCAGTTGAAGCCAGGTAAACCCATTAATACATTAAAAGATATACAGAAAGCGGGGTATCGTTTCTAAGAATTACAAAAATGAACTTGTTCAGAACGAACAAGCTCATTTTTATTTGGGAGAGTTAGGATACTGGTTCGAGGCTTAAACACTCTTCCAGATTTTTGAGTAGTGCTTTTTTTACTTTGCGTGGTTTTTCGGCACTAATTTCTTTAAGAGCAGTTAAGGCTAAGTTCCCGATTTCATATAATCCAACCGGATTTTTATCGAAATTGTAACTTCCAATTACATACTCTAGTTTCGATTTAATTTCATCATAAGCTGAATTGCCTGGTTTGTTCAGGCAAATCAAAGCTTCTTGACAAACATCTCTCAATTTTTCGTTTTGTTCGGTCATAGTTAAAAATTTAGAATTAAACGTTAACTAAATTTACGAATAGATGTTGGATTAAAGATTAACAGTATGTTATAAAATTGTTTCTAATTTATGTATGAGTAAATTATTGATATCGAAATTGTTTTCGACTTATATCACAATGGTTTGCGCAATTGATTATTAGCCTAACTAAAAACACAGCCTTTTGGTCATGCATCTTTTGTGTTTTGAACTTAGAAAGGGGTTAAGGATTTTTACCTCAGTTAATTTCATGAGGCGAGTGGAGTAGAAACTCTTTATTTCGATTGGGATGAATGAAATAAATACTAATGGGTGTAACTGAAACTTGATGGTCTCATTTCAAGTGAGGCTCTCAATAATAACAATTGATACTCTCAACTCAAGTGAGAGCATCAAATTCCTAATAAGCCAATAAAAAATCCCTGCTAAATCCTTGCTTCTTGTGAATTTTAAATTCACAAGAGCAATTTTTTTGTTTCGTTACAAAGGTTATTAACCTAACAAAAAAGCACAACCTTTTGGTCATGCTTCTTCTGAACTTTTAAAAACGGTTTAAACAGTGTTTCTTTATCTATAAAGGAATATTTCCATGTTTTTTAGGAGGATTTTGCTCGCTCTTGTTGGCACACATTTCCAATGCTTGTATTAGTTTGTACCTGCTTTCCTTTGGTTGAATTACTTCATCAATATATCCCAATTCGGCTGCTTTATAAGGATGAGCAAATTTATCTCTGTAATCTTCGATTGCATCAGCACGTTCTGATTCGGTTAAACTTTTGTGCATAATATTTACAGCACCTTCGGCTCCCATAACGGCAATTTCTCCGGTAGGATACGAGTAATTGATATCGGCACCAATATGTTTGGAAGCCATTACATCGTAAGCACCGCCATAAGCCTTTCGGGTAATTAATGTGATTTTAGGAACAGTAGCTTCGGCAAAAGCATAAAGAAGTTTCGCTCCATGTTTAATTATTCCACCATATTCTTGTGCTGTTCCCGGCAAAAATCCCGGTACATCAACAAAAGTGATTAATGGAATGTTAAATGCATCGCAGAAACGAACAAATCGTGCGGCTTTGGTTGAACTGTTAATATCTAATACTCCTGCCATATTTGCCGGATTATTTGCAACAATACCAACAGGTTTACCTGCCAAACGGGCAAAACCTATTGTTATATTTTGTGCGTAAAGTGGCATTACTTCAAAAAAATTGTGATCATCTACAATTGTTTCGATTATTTCTTTGATATCATATGGTTTGTTAGGGTCGGCAGGAACAATTGTCTGTAGCTTTTCATCTTCTCTGTGAATGTTATCGGTGCAAGGTTTAACCGGAGGATCTTCCATGTTATTCGATGGAAGGAATCCGATTAGTTCCCGTAACATCATCATTGCTTGTTCATCGTTGTCGGCTGTAAAATGAGCAACACCACTTTTCGAATTGTGCGTTAAAGCTCCGCCCAATTCTTCTTTGCTTACCTCTTCGTGTGTTACTGTTTTAATTACATCGGGTCCGGTTACAAACATGTAGCTTGTATCTTTTACCATCATTATAAAATCGGTAAGGGCAGGAGAGTATACCGCACCACCGGCACAAGGCCCCATAATTGCAGAAATTTGTGGAATAACTCCCGAGCCACGAACGTTTTGGTAGAAAATATCGGCATAGCCAGCCAAGCTTTGAACGCCTTCTTGAATTCTTGCTCCACCAGAATCATTTAAACCTATTATTGGAGCTCCCATTTTCATTGCCAATTTTGTGATTTTAACAATCTTATCGGCATTGGCTCTACTTAACGATCCACCAAAAACGGTAAAATCCTGAGCAAATACATATACCAATCTGCCATCAATTTTTCCATAACCGCAAACAACGCCATCGCCAAGAATTTTGTTTTTCTCCATTCCAAAATCTGTAGAACGGTGGGTTACCATTTTATCAACTTCTACAAAGGTTTCAGGATCTAAAAGGTCGTTGATTCTTTCGCGAGCTGTTTTTTTTCCGGCAGCATGATGCTTGTCTATTCTTGCCTGTCCACCACCTTCTTCGGCAGCTTTGTTTAATTCTTCAAATTTTTTGATTTTATCTTCTAAAGTCAACATATGCTTTTTTAATTATAAATTTTGAATTAGGAATTATAAATTCATTCAGATGTATAAGAATTTACAACAAATAATTCATAACGAATCATTTATAACTCATAATTCCATTTAGTCAATGAATACAAGTGGTTGATTTCCATCAATTGTATCATCTTCATTAACAAAAATCTCTTTAATTACACCATCTTTCATGGCTTTGTATTCGCTTTCCATCTTCATTGCAGAAACAATGATTACGGTTTCTCCTTTGCTAACTTCCTGGCCAAGTTCTACCGGAATTTTAACCACTTTACCTGGCATTGGAGAAGATATGATACTTTCAGCAGCTTCAAGATTCCCCTCGTTTCTTGCATTCAAATACTTGGTTTCAGCATCAATAATTTCTGCTTCGTAGGAGTGATAAAAAGTATTGACCGTATATTTTTTAGGAGAGCTATTTTCAATTAACTCCACATTAAAAGAACGGCCTTTGTACATTACAGAGTAAACTCCGTTTTCAACCTGTTGCATGTCCAGGTCGTACTCTCTGTTGTCAACTATAATTTTTACATGATTGCCATCTTCAGCAAGAAGTTCAACCTTGGCAATTCTGTCATCTAATTTTATTTCTAGTGCCATAATTAATTTTTTTAGTCTTTAACTTTCACTTGATCTGTACACACTTCTGCGTCGACCAAAATCTTTCCATTTACTTGGAGTTGTAGAGTGTTGATCAACTTGCACATTTTTCAATTTGTGATGATAATCTAAAAAGGCTGTAACTATGGCTAAATCTTCGAATTGTTGTTTTGCTTCGTCATCGGCAAGCAAAAATTCTTCGTTATTTTGAATAAAGTGAGTGTCGTAAGTTCCTTCTCTAAATTCACGGCAATCCATAATTCTTTCCAGGAACTTAATAGAGGTTTTTACTCCTGTTATTTTGTATTCGTATAATGCTCGTCGCATTCTTTCAATGGCTTCTTCTCGGGTTCTTGCCCAAATAATCAATTTAGAGATCATTGGGTCGTAATGAATAGGAATTTCGTACCCTTCGTAAACATAGCCATCTGTTCTGACCCCAAGTCCCATTGGTTCGGTAATGTGGGTAATTAATCCCGGGCTTGGCATAAAGTTGTTGTCTGTATCTTCAGCATAAATTCTGCATTCAATTGCATGTCCAAACTGAAATACATCTTCTTGCTTAATATTTAATTCTTTTCCTTCTGCAATCAGAATTTGTTGCTTTACCAGATCGTAACCAGTTGTACGTTCGGTAATAGGATGTTCTACCTGTAACCTGGTATTCATCTCCAAAAAGTAGAAATTATGATCGTTGTCAGCTAAAAATTCAATAGTGCCAGCACCGTAGTAGTTCACTGCTTTGGCAGCAGCAACGGCAGCTTCTCCCATTTTATCTCTTAATTCAGGAGTCATTAAAGGCGAAGGAGTTTCTTCAACAACCTTTTGATGTCGACGCTGAACTGAGCATTCGCGTTCGCAAAGATGAATTACATTTCCGTGTTGATCACCTAAAATTTGGAATTCGATATGGTGAGGAGAAGAAATGTATTTTTCTACATAAACAGAATCATCTCCAAATGCCGATTTAGCTTCTGATTTAGCTGCTCGCAGCGCACTTAAAATGTTCTCTTCTTTGTCTACCATGCGCATTCCTTTGCCACCACCACCAGCAGAAGCTTTAATCATAACAGGTAAGCCTATTTCATGAATTACGCGTAAAGCTGTTTCATCGTCATCCAAATTTTCTTTTGTGCCTGGAACGACGGGTACACCACCATCAATCATGGTTTGGCGTGCGGTAATTTTATCGCCCATTGTAGATATCACTTCGGGAGTAGGGCCTATAAAAATGATACCTTCTTCTATGCATCTTTTTGAAAATTCGGCATTTTCACTTAGGAATCCATATCCCGGGTGGATGGCGTCAGATTTTGAGCGTTTTGCTACTTCAATAATTTTTTCAATGTTCAGGTAGCTTTCTGCTGATGCTGCGGATCCGATATGAAATGCCTGGTCGGCATATCGAACATGCATTGATGTTCGATCTACATCGGAATAAACCGCAACAGATTGAATTCCTAATTCTCTGCACGATCGCATTACACGCAGAGCAATTTCTCCTCGATTAGCGACGAGGACTTTTGAAATCTTCGTAATCATAGTTTTGGTTAATTGTTAATTGGGCTTTGTAAAAGCCTTGTTTTAAGTCAATTATTTACCATTAGATTAGGAATAGTTTCCCAAAAAAAAGATAAAGTACAGCATAAACATGTTGTACAGCATATCAAAAATAATTAAAAAATCGAAGTTTCCAAGTAATTAAATATGAACATGTGTCAATGAGACTTGACATAAAAGCATGATAAAAGTCATGTGAAATGCTTTGCCTTAGAGAAATTCTTAATAAATAGAAGCGTTTGTTAATTACCTGATTTCGCTTAAAACTATTGTCACAGTTTGCAGTGATTTTGAGTAGAAAAATTCTCAAATTTCCGAAGGAATATCGGGATATTTCGAGGGGATTTGAGGAAATTTATGCCAAAAGCAGGCTAATTTTTTGAAAAATCATCTTCATCCAATCTTCACATTAAAAACTCTTCAAAATATCCCGATATTCTTTCAGATTTTTTAAAGCAAATCTTAAATAAATCTGATTTTCTGTGATAGATATTTTTAATCGAACTCAGGTTAATTATACTTATCTAAGTATAAATGATAAAATATGTTTTAGATTGTAATTGCCAGAATATGAATGTCTTAATTTGATGTTTTTAATGTAAATTCATTTTTCTACATTTTTTCATCCAATTCAAATCCTAAGCTTTCAATTTCTTTTCTGATTTGAGATTGGCTAATTGATGTGCCAACCATTCGCAGTATTTTTTGTTCCAGATTAACTTCGGCAATATCAATATTTTGCAATGCACCAATGTGTTTTTCGACGCTGTTTTTGCAGTGGTTGCATTTCATGCCATTTACTCTTACAAACATTTCATCCTTTTGCGATACTGTAATCTGCAATTGTTTTTTAGAAGAAATGTATTTCTGAATATAGCCATTTACGATTAATAAAGTTAAACTAATGCTGCTTGCCCATTGTAACCAGTTGGGTAATTCCCAATGTCCTTCATGTCCCGACATGTGATGATGCAGTCCCCCAAATGTAAACCATTCTCTTGGTAGAAAATTATCAATTAGTAAACCAAATACAATTGCACCACTAATAATAGAAATTAGGTAGGTCCACATTGTTTTTTTTCCCAACACCTTGTTTAGTACAGTTATGGTTGCTGCGTTTGTAGCCGGGCCTGCCATTAAGAAAACCAGAGCTGCTCCGGGTGATAATCCCTTCATCATAAGTACTGCAGCCACGGGAACTGAAGAAGTGGCACAAATATACAGTGGTATTGATGCAATTAAAATTACAAACATTCCAATTAAATCACTGCCAATAAAACTTGTAAAGAAATCGTCGGGTATTAATACTGATATTACAGCTGCCAAAAGTAATCCTATAATAAGCCATTTTGAAATGTCTTGTAAAAATTCAACAAATGCATAATGGAAAAGTGTATACAATTTTGACTTTTGCTTATTTTGATTTGCTTCACTTGTTTCGCAATCACAATTTTCTTTCTTACCAGTAGCACAACAATCATTAGTATCCTCAATTTCTGTAATTTCGTTAGAATTGTCTGCTTTGTTGGTTAAAATACCACCAAAAAATCCGGTAGCTAAAGCAATAATTGGTCGAATAATAGCAAATGGTAATCCTAAAAGGGAGTAGGTGACCAATATAGAATCGACACCTGTTTGCGGAGTTGAAATTAGAAAGGAAACAGAAGACCCTTTAGTGGCACCGCTTTTAAAAAAAGAAATTCCGGTGGGAATTACACCACATGAACAAAGTGGCAAAGGAATTCCTATTAACGAGGCATTCAATACCGATTTGCTGTTTTTTTGCCCTAAGTATTTGTCGATAAATCGTTGAGGGAATGCAACTTTTAGCACGCCAGCAAAGAAAAATCCCAACATTAAATAGGGAGACATTTCATTTAAAATCTCAATAAAATCTATAATAAATTGGTTGATGTAATCCATCTTTTTAATTGTAAAATTAGCTTAATGCAAACAGTTCTGATATCTGCATCTCAAAGTTATTAAAATATCTGGATTGTTGGATGTAAGAATTATTAAATAAAAGACAAGGAAGTCTGAAAATACCTACATGTAGGTATTTTTCTTTAGCAAGGGGCAATCTATTTTTGTCGCAGATAATAACACTAACGATTATCAGAATTAAAACCTAAGAAAAGACAAAAATGAAAAAAGTACTATTAGTATTAACAATTTGTTTTGCATTTGGTGCTGCTAAAGCACAAGATCAAAAAGAGCCACAAAGTATTGGATCGACAATTTTAGAGAGAATTAAGAGTGAAAAATTGAGTATTGGTGGTTACGGCGAGGTTCATTACAATCAACAAATAAGTGGTAAAGAACGTTATAATGGTAAAATGGATGTTCACAGAATGGTGATGTTTTTTGGATATCAGTTTAATGAGAAAACATCTTTTGTAACCGAGATTGAGTACGAGCATGTAAAAGAATTATATGTAGAGCAAGCATTTCTAAACTATAACATTAAACCTAACACAAGTATTCGAGGTGGTTTAATGTTGGTGCCAATGGGTATTGTAAATGAGTATCACGAGCCAACAACTTTTAACGGAGTTGAACGCCCAAGTGTTGACAAGTACATTGTTCCAACTACATGGAGAGAAATTGGTGTTGGTGTTACTGGTAGATTGGCAAATGCTCCATTAAAATACCAATTGTATATCATGAATGGATTTAATGGATTTGACGAATCTGGTAAATTAGGAGGTGAATCAGGATTAAGAGGCGGCCGTCAGAAAGGTGCAAAATCTACATTTACATCTCCTTCTTTGTCTGCAAAAGTTGATTACTATGGAATTAAAGGTCTAAACCTTGGTTTATCAGGTTATTTCGGAAAAACGCAATCGTCTGAGTTTAATAAATTAGATAAAGATAATGATTTTGCTGAAGCTGTTGCAGATTCAACTCGTGTTGGCATTAGCATGTTGGGCCTTGATTTTCGTTATAAAGTAGATGCTTTACAATTAAAAGGACAGTACATCCACTCTTATATCAACGATGTTAAAGAGTACAACGATAAAACTGGTAAAGATTTAGGAAAGCAGATGCAAGGTTACTATGTAGAAGCTGGTTATGATTTGTTACATGGTAAAGAACAATCTTTAGTTCCTTTCGTTCGTTACGAAAGTTATAATACTCACCACAAAGTTGATGGTATTACTGCAAACAAAACTTACGATCGTGAAGACTGGTTTGTTGGATTGAGTTATCATTTGGCTAAAGGTGCTGTAGTAAAAGTAGATTACCAAAGATTTAAAGATGGTAATGATATGAAGAAGAATTTTATTAATTGCGGTGTAGGAGTTTGGTTCTAAAATTGTAATTATTGACAAAAATATACTGCAAAGTGAGTGTAAACTTGCTTTGCAGTTTTCTAATTTATTGAATATGCTCATAAACAGATTTACTCAAACAATACTAATTGCAATTATTGTTTTTATAGGTTTGGAAGCAAGTGCGAAAAAATATCCTAAGCCTATTCAAAAAAGAATTGATAAAGCAGTAAAAGCAGCTTTCGATACTGCTGATGTGAGTTTTGAAGATTTAAATAATGGAGTTGATAATTTGGATTCCTACTCTGGGATTGAGAAAATTGCAATAAGCAAATTATCAATGGAGGGTAATACAATTGGATTTGCAGCTTTTGCAAGTACCAAAGGTAAAAACGATTTGTTTGATTATATGGTTCTGTTTGATGAATTGCTATACATTAAAAAAGTGATAATTCTTGTATACCGTTCGTCTTATGGAGGCGAGATAATGGCTAAATATTGGTTAAAGCAGTTTGAAGGAAAATCGAATGGAGAACAAATGCAGTTTGAGAAAGATATTGATTCAATTTCGGGAGCTACAATATCAGCTCCTGCAATTACTACGGGAATAAAATCTTTAAGTTTGTTAATGGTTAATCTGAAAGAATCAGGTAAACTTTAGGAATGAAAAAAAGTATTCAAGATTGGAGAACCAATAAACTATAAAATTATGCAATTTTTAAGCTAAGAATGAATTCACTTCCTTGATTAATTTCACTTTCTACCCAGATGTCTCCACCATTTTTTTCAGCGAATTCTTTACACAATATCAGTCCAAGTCCACTTCCGGTTTCATCGTCAGTTCCAACTGTGGTATAATTGCAATCGAACTTGAATAATTTCTCTTGATTTTCTTTACTGATACCTATACCTGAATCTTTAACTTTTAGAAATACAAACTCATTTTGTATATCGGCTGAAATTACAATCTTTCCATTGGTATTGGTAAACTTTAATGCATTGCTTATAAGGTTTCTAAGTATTGTACTAACCATGTTTATATCGCCATAAGCTTCGGTATTTGCATTTATATTAGTACTTAGGCTGATTGATTTATCGGCAGCTTTAAGTTTAAATATGATAAGATTTGATTGAACCAATTGATAAAGGTTGAATTGTACGGGGGTAAATTCCAATTCGCCTCTTTGACTTTTTGCCCATTGTAGCAGGTTCTCCAATAGAGTGAATAGGTTATGAGATGACTCATTTATGCTGGAGTTATACTCTTCTATTAATTCCAGATTTTTGCCATCTTTTATTTCATCTTTAATCAATTCAGAAAATCCCAGGATAGAGTTGAATGGTGACCTTAGGTCGTGTGCTATAATAGAAAAGAATCTATCTTTGGTGGCATTGGTTACTTTAAGTTTTTGGTTGTATTCCTCAAGCATACCGTTTATTTTTTGAATGCGTTGATTGATTTTTGCTTTCGATTTATAAAGAAAATAAACCAATATTAACAACGCCATTGTAATCACAAAAAATACAATCAGGTAGTTCGTAAATGTTCTTTCTTTATTAAGCTTTTCTTGAGTAAATTCATTTTTAACTCTTAATATTTCGTTCTCTTTTTCCTTATTCTCTGTTTCAAATTGAGTTTGCAGGTGTGCAATTTTATCCGATCTGCTTACTTCAATCAAGCTGTCTTTAAGTTGATTGTACACTTCAAAAGTTTTGTACGCTTTTTTGTAGTTTCCAGCAGAGTAATGATACTCAGACTTTAACTGCAGAAAACTTTTTTCCATCGTTTTTATTTTTAGTTTTCTACAGATACTCAAGCCTTCATTAATTAACTTTTCAACTTTCTGTAATCTACCCGAAAGCAGATAAATTTTTGAAAGGGTTTCAAGATTGTAAACGATTTCTGTATCAAGGTTCAAGCTTCTATTTATATGTAGAGAATTATCTAGATAAAAAATAGCTTCTGAGATATTTCCGGTTTTAAAGTAATTCTCGCCAATGTTGTTCATAGTCAATGCAATACCGGGTTTATCTCCAGTTTCTGTACAAAGGGCCAAACTCTTTTTAAAATAATCCAATGCTTTGTCGTAATTTTTATCATCTTGATATAAAACTGCCATATTATTGTAGATCATCGCCTGAGATTGCTTGTCATTATCTTCGATTGTGATATGAAGTATCTTATTGTAGGTTTCAAATGCTTTCTCATTTTGATTTTCATTTGCATAAATTAATGCCATGTTAAGCATCAACGTCATTTGTAAATTAGTATCTTTTAGTTCTTCGGAAATTTTAAAAGCTTCCAGATATTTATTAAGAGCTATTTCAAGATTTCCTCGCTCCCAATAGATTATTCCTAAACCATTTAAACAATTTGCAATTGTTTTTTTATTTTCAGCCTTATTACAGTAATCAATTGATTTATTAAAATAGATAATTGATGTGTCATAATTACTTACATAAGAATAATAATTACCAAATTGATAAAAAAGTTTACCTAATAAGCATGGGTCATTCAACTCTTTAGCAATATTTTTAGTTTTTAATAGATGAGCGTAAGAATTTTGAAAATTACCAATTTTAGAATAGTAGTTGGCTGTTGCTAAATTAGCATAAAATAAATGAATCATTTGATTTTGAGATTTGGCTAACTCACAGGCTTTATGCGCAAATAATAAAGCACTATCCAGATTAACATTATTATACTTTTTTGAGATATCAATTAGCAAATTGGCTTTACTACTATCTGGTGTAGTTTTCAATTGTTTTTTTAATTGATCTATTTCACTTTTTGCAAAAATAGAGTAAGGCATTAAGCAGCAAAATAGTAATACAAGCTTAAGGGGAAATTGCATTTTAAGTTTTAATCTTTGGTTTATAATAGCAGTTAAGATAAGTGGTGTACGTTAAAAATCAGTTTTGGTTATTTGATTTTGAGTAATTTAGATTTGTTATTTTCGGATTAGTAATTGGTTTTTATCACTTGATAAATATATCATTTTTTTATGTGTTTATTCATAAATGTTTGATATTGAAAAGCTCAAAATCAATCTGTACTAAAAAAAACCTTTCTGAATTACAGAAAGGTTTATGAGATTTTTCACCCTATTTCTAACATCCTTTGAATAGATGTTATGGCTTTTTTTGATATTTCCTCAGGAACCCTCACTTCATATTTTTCCTCGCGTAAAGCATCTAATACTCCTTGCAATTTCACTCTTTTCATCGATCCGCAAATTGTTTTGGGATGTATTAAAATGAATTCCTTATTTGGGTTTGCTTTTTCCAACTGGTGCAAAGTTCCTAGTTCGGTTGCAATAATAAATTGTTTTTTATCCGACTCTGCAGCATGTTTAATAATTCCTGCTGTAGAATAAAAATACGCATTTGGCATATTTAAAATTTCATCATCATTAGCGCAATTGCTTTCAGGATGAATCAGGATATCTGCTTCAAGATGTTGTTTTCTCATATCAAGAATCATTTCACTGTTAATTCTTTCATGAACGCAACAATCTCCATCCCATAAATCCATTTCTATGCCTGTTTTTTTTACAATGTAAGCTCCAAGATTTTTATCGGGAGTGAAAAATATTTTCTGATCCTTACCCAAGTGCTCAATTACTTGTATTGCATTTGAAGAGGTACAACAGTAATCAGTTTCAGCCTTTACTTCGGCGGTGGTATTCACATAAGAAACTACTATACCACCAGGATTTTTAGCTTTCCAATTTTGAATATCTTTACCGGTAATACTTTCGGCTAAAGAACAACCGCATTTTTGTGCCGGAATCAAAACTTTCTTTTGAGGAGATATAACAGAGGCTGTTTCGGCCATAAAGTGAACCCCGCAAAAAACAATTATATCAGCAGTGGTATTTCCTGCCTTTCTTGCAAGCCCTAATGAATCTCCAATGTAATCAGCTATGTCCTGTACTTCGGGATGTGTATAATAATGAGCAAGAACAATTGCATTTTTCTCTTTCTTCAGCTCCTCAATCTGCCTGATCATTTCTTTATTTTCCATTTTAGGAAACTACTTTCAAATTTAATTATAGAATTATATTTTGACTGATATCCAGTGCTTTTACAGAGTGTGTAAGTGCACCAATTGATATAAAATCTACTCCTGTTTCAGCAACTCCTTTCAGCCTTTCCAAACTCATGTTACCTGAAGCTTCAGTTTTGGCTTTTCCATCAACCAATTGTACCGCCTTATTCATATCTTCATTACTCATATTATCAAGCATGATTATATCAGCACCAGCAACCAAGGCTTCTTTAACTTCATTTATATTAGTTGTTTCAACCTCAACTTTAATATGTGATGGGATGGCTTTTCGAATTTGTTCTACAGCTGCAGTAATTCCTCCTGCAATTTTAATATGATTGTCCTTTATCATTACCAAATCATACAATCCAATCCTATGGTTGGTTCCACCACCTGTTTTTACTGCATACTTGTCTAATGATCGAAGGCCGGGTACAGTTTTTCGAGTATCTAAAATTTGAACATTTGTATGTTTTACTTCAGCTACATATTTTGCAGTTTCACTAGCAATACCCGACATTCGTTGCATGAGGTTTAGAGCTAACCTTTCACCGGTAAGTAAAGCTCTAAAGCTTCCTTCCATTTTAACAATTACATCTCCTTTTGTAATGAAATCGCCATCGGTAACAAGTGGTTCCCAAATTAAGTTAGGATCTAGTTTTTTGAAAACTTTTTCTGCAATAGGCAATCCCGCAATTACACCATTTGCTTTTGCAGTCATACTTGCTTTTGCTACCGAGCTTTCAGGTACTAAGTTATTGGTTGTGATATCGCCACCTCCAATATCCTCACGAAATGCATGTTCGATTATATATTCTAATTCCTGAATATTCAATCCTATTTCTTCCATTTGATTGAAATAATATTATTCTGATTTTACTTCTACGGCCACAAAAGTAAGCTCTTTATTTAATTCTTGTATAGAGTGAGCAAGAAAGTCGTTATTTTCAGCACTAAAATCTTCTCGATAATGGCCGCCACGGCTTTCTTTTCGTGCCAAAGCTGCTGTTGCAATTAATTTGCATACACAAAGAAGGTTTTTCATTCGTATGCTGTAGTATTCTTTGTTCTTAAAAGGAAATTCAGCTTCAATATTCCCGATTAATGTTAAGATTTCTTTCAACTGTTGAGCTGTGCGTATAATCCCAACTTTTTTATTCATTGCCTTGGCAATTTCATTAACATGTCTTAAAAAAGAATTAGATAAGTTAGTATCCATTACAATTCCCTTTTGATCTGATATCGACAAGTTGTATTTCTTTTTGTTTTTAACAGAATGCTTAATGGCTCTTTTTCCAAACACCAAACATTCTAATAGCGAATTAGAAGCTAACCTATTGGCTCCCATAACACCTGTTGATGCCAATTCGCCACAGGCGTACAAATTGGAAATATTGGTTTTCCCATTAACATCCGTTTTAATTCCGCCAACAGTATAGTGTGCGGCAGGAGCTATTGGTATCTCGTTTAAAAAATCGGTGCCAGATTCTTTACATTTTGCATATATAGATGGAAACCTGCTTTTCAATTTATCAGCCTGTAAATGCTTTAAGCTTAAATTTACATGATTATCACCAAGCTTTTGCATTTCGTTAAAAATGGAACGTGCCACAATATCGCGAGGAGCAAGTTCGGCTAATTCATGAATAGCAGTCATAAATCTTTCTCCCTTAGAATTGATTAAGTGAGCACCTTCGCCCCGAACAGCTTCGCTTATTAAAAATGTATATCCATCTTCAGTGTAAAAAGAACTTGGATGAAACTGGATAAATTCCATATCTGCAATTTGTGCTCCTGCTTGATATGCAAGAGCAATTCCGTCGCCAACCGTAGTTTCGGGATTGGTTGATCGCTGATATATGGCAGAAGCACCACCAAGAGTAAGTATGGTTGATTTGGCCTTTGCAAACAGATTGGTGTTGTTTTTTAAATTGAAACTTTTGGCTCCCTGGCATTTTTTATCTTCAACAAGTAATTCATAAACCATTTGGTTTTCGAATATTTCTATTGTTGATGATTCCAATACCTTGTTAATGAGAAATTGAACCAATTCTTTTCCTGTGGAATCTCCGCCAGCATGTAAAACCCTTCTTCGATGATGTCCGCCTTCCAAGGCAAGTGACAATTCTCCATTTTCTTTGTCGAATTGCATGCCCATATCAATAAGATCTTGAATTCTTTTGGGGCCTTCGTTTACAAGAATATGAACAGGAGTATAATCACACAAACCTCTGCCTGCCACTATGGTATCTTCCAGGTGAAGTTGGGGAAAGTCGTTTGAATCCGTTACAGCTGCTATTCCACCTTGTGCATAATAAGAATTACTTACATCAAGTTTTGATTTTGTAAGAATCGCAACAGATCCATGTTTAGAGGCTTCATAAGCCGAGTACAATCCAGCAAGTCCACTTCCGATTATTAAAAAATCGAATTGTTTGTGTAACATTTTTGAAAAATCTTGGTTCGTGCGAAAATAGCTATTTTCGTTCGATCAGTTGTCAATTTAATGCAAAAATAAAGTATCAATATTAATTTCTAATTGAATATCAGAAAAAAGGTGACAATCTTGCCACCTTTATATAACTGAGTTGAAGTTTTATTCGAGATCGGAGAGTAGCTTTCGAACTTTCGATACAGAATCTACTTTATATCTTGCCGCTGTATGCTTTAATCCTACTTTAATGGTAATTGCTGAATCAGGCAATTCCCTGAACATATATTCATCGGTCCAATCATCTCCAAGAGCAAGGATAAAGTCAAAGTTCTGGTTTTGAAGAAATTGTAGCGAGGCCATTCCTTTGTTGATTCCTCCACTCTTTACTTCAATCACTTTATTTCCTTCCAGGATTTCCAGATTATGATTGGCAATCATTGTTGTTAACTCATCCTTCAATTCATTGGCACGTAACTCGCCTTGTTCCGGTTCCGACTTTCTAAAGTGCCATACCAGCGAATAGTTTTTTTCTTCGATAAATGAACCTGGCGTTCTGTCCACAAAAGTTTCAAGTATTGGACGTATACTAGGTTTCCAGGTATCATTGGCATTGGCCAGCATTTTCCATTCTTTGTTGTATTTTTTAATCCAAACACCATGTTCTACAATCAAGTTGATTTTATGACCTTCGAACCAGTTTTCCAGGCTTTCTCTGTCGCGACCACTTATGATTGTAATTACATTTTTAGGGTCTTCTTCTAGTTTATAGAGAATTTTATGAAGCTCTTCATCTGGTTTTGCATCATTTGGGTTCTTTTTGAAACCAGTTAAAGTACCATCGTAATCCAAAAAGATTGATCTTTTCTGGGCACTGGCATATTCTGTTTTTATTTTCTCTAAAATGGATGTACTTACCTTTTTAGCGTAGATTGAGCTTTGCAGTTTTTCAACTTTTCGTAATGATTTTACGAACTCGGAAGACCATTTGAATACATCGTACCTCTTAATTCTATCCTGAAGGTAAATCATTCGTTCTCTTTGTTCTTCAAGAGGCATGGTTAGTGCCTGGTAAATACTTTGGGCAATCTCGCCTGTATTATTTGGGTTAATCATTAATGCTTCTCCCATTTCCTTAGAAACTCCGGCCATTTCGCTAAGAATGATAACTCCTGTTCGGTTGGTACGCGAAGCCACATATTCTTTTGCCACCAGGTTCATACCGTCTCTAACAGGTGTTACCAGGGCAACATCGCACGAACTGTATAGCTCAATTAGATTTTCAAATGGTAAGGATCGGTAGAAATACCAAACTGGAGTGTAGTTGATACTACCAAATCTACCATTCACATTACCTACCAATTCGTCTACTTCTTTCTTTAAGTTGATATAGTGTTCAACGGTTCCCCTTGAAGGAACTGCCAGCATGATCAGGGTAACTTTGCCAATAAATTCAGGATATTCTTCCAGGAACTTAGCAAATGCCTGAAGTCGGTTTGGTATTCCTTTAGAGTAATCAAGCCTGTCGATGGAAAGGATCAATTTCCGGTTCGGAGAGACCAGGAAGTATTTTTCCAATTCGCGGTGAAGCTTCGATTTTTCCTGCAAAGGCTTTTGAAAAGTTTGAATGGCAGCATCCCTAAATTTATCGTAATCAATTCCCATTGGAAAGGAGTCAACAATTACGATTCTATCTTCAATATGTATTTCGTTAAACGATATTTCGTAGCCCATTAATCGGCGCACGCAGCTAAAAAAGTGTCGCTGATAATCGAAAGTATGAAAACCAATTAAATCGGCACCCAGCATTCCTTGAATCAACTCTTTTCGCCATGGCAATATTCTAAATACCTCGAAAGAAGGAAAGGGAATGTGTAGAAAGAAACCAACAGTAACACCGGGTTTCTTGGATTTAATCATTTCAGGCACCAATAACAACTGGTAATCATGAATCCAGATTGTATCACCTTCGTCTAAAGTTTCCAGGGCTTTATCGGCAAATTTTTGATTGACATTAACAAAAGCATCCCAAAGTTCGGGACTATAGTCGATGTACTGCGCAAAATAATGAAAGAGAGGCCAAATGGTTCTGTTGCTAAATCCATCGTAATACAGATCAATCTCCTCTTTCGACAAATGAACCGATACACAATCTTCATCAATTAGTTTTTCATCGATATTTGATTTCAACTCTTCGCTCAAATCATTATTTGGTAATCCTGGCCAGCCAATCCATTTGCCATTATACTCTTTGTAAACCGATCTCATTCCGGTAGCTAAACCACCAACACTGGGTACAAGTTCGATATGATCATTTTCTACATTTATACTTACTGGAAGTCGATTGGAAACAATGTGAATTCTATTCATAAAATGTGGTTTTTTCTTTTGGTAGAAATGCTATGATTCTCGTGAAAATTCTATAATTTCCAAGCTGTTTCTAACACAATTGATTAAAATTTAACAAGATTGTATTTGAAAAATCTTTAAGATTATTCAAATGCTACATGTTAAGTGTTTGATTATTGGTGTGTTTGTGTGTTTTAAGCCTGTTGCTTTCTTGTGAGAAGCAACAGTGTGTTTTATGATTAAGCTCTAAAATAGTGATTTTTTATGAAGAATTTAAATTATGGAGTAATTGGCAATTGCCGTAGTGCAGCTTTAATATCGGAAACCGGATCATTGGATTGGCTATGTTTACCGCAATTCGATTCGTCTTCGGCATTTGCTAAGATTTTGGATAAGGAGAAAGGTGGGAGTTTTGAAATTATTCCTGAAAATTTAATTGCCATTAAGCAAGAGTATCGAAAATCAACTAATATTTTAAAAACCATTTTTGATTGTAGCGATGGTAGTTTTGAGGTGCTGGATTTTATGCCGAGGTATCTTACCGACAAGAAAGAATATTATGCACCACCAGATATCATCCGTTTTTTTAGACTGATATCGGGTAAACCAAGCTTTCGGTTAAAATATGATCCGAAGTTGGATTACGCCCGTAATGAAACCAAGAGTAAAATATCCAGAGATGGATTTATAAAGTCCTACACTACATCTGGAAATTACGATTCTCTTTACCTGTACTCAAGTTTTGATGCCTCTGATAT